>JBLHRE010000024.1:0-17658 GCA_047625765.1 Flavobacteriales bacterium | reverse complement strand
TTGAAAGAAGTGAATCAAGAAATGCGTACCATCTACATTAAACCGCCTGCAAAGATGTATGCAGATGAAATAGTGAAATATGCAGACATCTCATTAAACAGCTCTTTTAACACCATTCAAGCCTTAAACAAAGCCGCAAAAAAAGCTGACAAAACACATTCAATAATCATAATGGTAGAATTGGGCGAATTGCGCGAAGGAGTGCAACGTTCTGATATTATGAAATTTTATGAAAAGGTTTTTGAGATGTCGAATATTGATGTCATTGGACTTGGCTCGAACCTTGGGTGTATGTATGGAGTAGAACCTACTTACGATAAATTGCTTCAACTTTCACTTTACAAAGAATTGATTTCGGCCAAATTTAATAAAGATCTGAAAATTATTTCGGGTGGTACCTCCATTACCTTGCCGCTTATAGAACAAAGTGCCATACCAAAAGACATCAATCATTTTAGAGTAGGTGAAGCTGCTTTTTTTGGTGTTAGCCCTTTAGACAACAAACCCTTTAAACAGTTATCTACCGATACTTTTGAGTTTACTGCCAACATCATTGAATTAGAAGAAAAGAAAATTGTTCCGGAAGGAATTATTAGCGATTCGAATATTGGCCACACCGCAGATTTTGATCAGAAAGATATTGGAGAAACATCCGTAAAAGCCATTCTAGATTTTGGAATGTTGGATGTAGATAAAGAAGATATTGAAGCCTTAGACACAGATATTATTTTTGTTGGAATTACATCGGACATGATTGTGGTGGATTTAGGGACAAACAAGACTGATGAAGGAAAAAAGAAATACCGCATTGGCGATAAAATAAAATTCAAGCCTAACTATATGGCTGTCGCACGTTTGCTTAACTCTAAGTTTATTGACAAACGCTTTGAATAAGTGTACAACAAGACAGAAGAATCTTCTGTGATGGGCTAAATAACCGTTTGAAACCCATTCTATATATTCGCTCGCTTAAGGGTGATTTCTACCCAACAAAAAAAGATTGCCGTATTATTATCGTTGTCGATGTACCAACAGATAAAATATTTTAAGGGATTAAATGCATTGCGATTTTTTGTAGCATTCTTGCTTGTATTACATTATGCTGAGCAAATTCGCTTTAAAAACCTTTTGCTCAATTGTGGTGTTCAACTCATAAATGCAACATAGCTTATTCTATTCTTTGGGATATTTAATTTTTTAATCACTCCCTTTACAAACCCTTTAAGCTATTAGTTTTCAGTGCTTAAGGATCTTATTTAAAGTAGCCCTATAAATTTAATTATTAGAAAAGGTAAATAGTTAGTTTTACAATTCGCGAATACAATTGAATTCCAAAAATTAACAAGATGCACAAAAAACCAGTAAAAATTGCCAAGGGTGCAGCCATACTAAGTATGTTTGGTAATTTAGTCCTTGCCATTGCAAAGGGTATTGGAGGTGTTTTGGGCCATTCAGATGCATTAATAGCCGATGCTATAGAATCAAGTTCTGATGTCTTTTCCTCTTTGTTGGTATTCTTTGGAATTCGTTATGCCAGTAAACCCGCAGACGAAAACCATCCTTATGGTCATGGAAAAGCAGAACCATTATTTACTTTTATTGTAGTAGGGTTCCTATTGGTATCTGCTGCTTTAATTATGATGAATGGAATCCAGAATTTGTCAGAACCACAACCGCAACCAGAATCCTTTACCTTGTATATTATTGGAGCTATTATCCTAATTAAAGAAGGATTTTATCAAATCATAAAGCGCAAAAGTGTTCAAACAAACAGCTCGGTATTAATGGCCGATGCTTGGCACCATAGATCAGATGCGATAACATCTACAGTAACATTTATTGGGGTGGCAATAGCTGTTTTTCTTGGCCCTGGCTACGAAACTGCTGATGATTGGGCGGCAATTGTTGCCTCGCTCATTATCGTATACAATGCCTACAGAATTTTTAGACCTGCCCTTGGAGAAATAATGGACGAGCACTTACATGACAATGTGGTGAAAAAAATCCGCTCTGTCTCCGAAAAAACGGAAGGTGTAATTGGGACGGAAAAATGCTTTGTGCGTAAAACTGGTATGGTTTACCATGTTGATTTACACTTAATTGTAGCAGCCGAAATTTCGGTAAAAGAAGGTCATACCATTGCTCACAACACCAAAGACAATCTGCAAGAGACAATACCAGAACTAGCCGATATCTTAATCCATATAGAACCAAATATGGAGGAAATCTAATTAGGCTCTTATTGACGCCAGTATTACAGCCGTTGCAGTAGCAACATTCAAAGAATCTATTCCTGATTCTTGATTAAATTTAGGAATGGTTACAGATGCAGTAATCAAGTTTTGAACTTCTTGCGACACACCTTTGGCCTCGTTACCCATTACCAATATTCCATTTGCTCCAAAATTAGTTTTATGGATGGAATCTCCATTCATTTCTGCAGCATAGACAGGTACGCCAGCACCAGTAGTTTCTAAAAATTCTGGCACATCCAAATAATGCACTTTTACTCGAAAAACAGAAGCCATGGTAGATTGTACAACCTTCGGATTATAGGCATCGACAGAAACATTACTGCAGATTATTTGAGAAACTCCAAACCAATCCGCTAAACGAATAATTGTCCCAAGGTTTCCAGGATCCTGTACTCCATCCAAACAAATAGTCCAACCGTCCTTAACTGAGCTTATATCCAATTCGTTTTTTGGAATTTGATAAACCGCTAAAACCTCATTGGCTGTTTGCATTGCACTTATTTTCTGCAATTCGGCTTGGCTTACAACCGTTAACTCAATACCTTTTAAGTAATCTGCATTTTGATCTATCCATAAATCTGTTGCAAATAGCTCCAAAGGTTTTATCCCTTCTTGCAACAAATCCAGCACCAGCTTTGGTCCCTCAGCAATAAATTGCTGCTCTTGCTTTCTAAATTTCGATCGGTGCAGTTTTATTAACTCCTTGGCCCTATTTTTACTTAACATTCGCTGCATTAATTGTTATTTTAGCTGCTTCAATGAGCATCAACATTCGCACATACTTTGTATTTATTACACTGACTCTTCTGCTGGCAGCAGGATGTAGTCCGGTAAAGTATGTCGCGCAAGATCAACATTTGCTTTGCAGTGTAAAACTAAAAGAAAAGCAGAAATCTGACGCAAATGAAGCCACAGATTATATTCTTTTAAAACCAAACTCGAAACTATTGGGTTTGATCCGACTGCGATTACAGCTTAACAATCTATATAAACCCACTAAAACCAGTTGGCTTGCTAAGAAACTGAAAGAGATTGGCGAAGCTCCCGTTCTGTTTAAAACAGAGCTTGCTGATAAGAATTCGGACCAAATTAAAGCCTACTATTTTAGTATGGGCTATTTCGACAATCAAGTTTCCTACAAGACTAAAAAACCATTTGTTTTCCGCAAAAAACGCCTAAAACTTAAATACTCTATCGAAGCTGGAAAACGATACGCTTACAGAAAGATTAATCTTTCATCAGAAAGCCCTGATTTACTGCCTCTGTTGGTCAAATTCCAAAAAGCCTCAAAATTGCAAAAAGGTGCTGGATATAACGCTAAACAATTAAGCGATTCGCGTAAAAAACTATCAGAATATATTAGAAATCAAGGCTATTACTATTTTGCAGAACAATATGTTTTTTATGAAGTAGACTCTGCCATTACTGGTGAATGGGTAGACTTAAAAATTAACATTCAAAACAGCTTTAGCAAGTTAGATGACACCACTTTGGTCAATCATAAAAAATATAAAATTGGCGAAATTTACATTCGACCAGATTTTTCCAATGGCCAAAAGGTAGATGACACTTTGAATAAGGACAGTTACGGTGGCTTTCACCTTGTTTACAAACAGCTTAACTACAAGCCTAAATCATTAACCCGATTCATTTTATTTAGCCCAGGCGCAACCTTTAACCAAAAAAAACTCACCAATACCTATAAACAACTTAGCGACTTACAAGGATTTAGCACCATCAATATTCAGTTTAAAGAAAACCCCGATAGCAGCAAAAACTTATTAGATAGCCATGTATTATTAGAAGCATTGCCCAAGCAATCATTTGGAGTAGAGGTAGAAGGAACCCATAGAGTAGGAAATTGGGGAACAGCTTTAAGTTTCAATTATAAAAACAGAAACATATTTAAGGGCAATGAGTTATTAGAAATAAAGCCATCACTAGCATTCGAAACCTTAAATAACATTAGTGACGATAATGCTACTCTGTTTAACACCTTTGAATATGGAATAGAAACCAGCCTAAAGTTCCCTCGCTTTTTACTTCCATTCGATTATGAGTCATGGGTGCCAAAATCATACAGTCCTAAGACAACAATATCTGTTAATATCAACCAACAACAACGCAAAGACTTTACCCGAAGTCTTATGCAAACAACCTTAGGGTATCGATGGAGAGAAGGGGAATTTAAAACTCATAATATTAATTTGATTGATATAACTTATATCAAATTAAAAGAGGGAGCTTTGATAGATATTAGTAAAAATCCATTTTTAGCCTCTTTATTTTCAGATCAACTAATTACTGCAAGCGCTTACCAATTTGTATTCAACAACCAAGACATTAACAGTCTTCGTAACTTCTCGTATTTCAGAGCTGGTTTAGAATGGTCTGGAAATATTCTAAATTTATTAAGCAATAGCTTGGCTTTAGAACAAACAGAAAATGGCACTTTCACCCTATTCAACTCTCCATACGCACAGTACCTAAAGTTAGATCTCGACTACCGACATTATATAACTCTAGCACCTGAACATATACTGGCATTTAGAACTTTTATTGGAAAAGGATTTGCTTACGGAAATTCGGAGATTCTGCCCTTTGGAAAACAATTTTTTGCAGGAGGAGCCAATGATATTCGTGCATGGACTGCATACCAATTAGGGCCTGGCTCCTTTAATTCTGATACCGTAAATTTCAATACTGGGGACATTAAAGGAACGGTAAACTTAGAATACCGTTTTAAAATTGCCGGTAATTTTAGAGGGGCAATATTTAGTGATGTCGGAAATATTTGGAATAGCATCCGTTCTGATGAATCCTTGGAAAGTAATTTTCAACTGTCCAACTTTCACAAACAATTGGCTGTAGGTGCAGGATTGGGGATTCGATATGATTTCGGGTTCTTTATTCTGAGATTAGATTTTGCACAACAAATGAGAGATCCATCGGTGGGTAATAATGGTGCTTGGTTGTTCGATGAATTCACTTTAAAACGCACCCGATTAAATTTAGGATTAGGCTATCCGTTTTAATCCTTCCTTCCTTATATTTTTTATATAAATTTGCGCTCTGTTTTTTGACGCAAATAAAAGAACCATTATGTCATACAATAAAATTGTATCCTTACTCGACAATCAGGCAGAAAGCCTTTTAAACCATAAGTGTACCACCATTTCAAAAGAACAATTGCACCTACCAGGTAGTGATTTTGTAGATCGTATATTCAAAGACACTAACAGAAGTAACCAAGTCTTAAAAAGCATTCAAGCGCTTTATAGCCACGGTAGACTAGGTAACACAGGTTACATGTCTATACTTCCTGTAGATCAAGGTATCGAACATTCGGCTGGCGCATCTTTTGCCCCAAACCCTGCTTATTTCGATCCAGAGAACATCGTAAAATTAGCTATCGAAGGTGGCTGTAATGCTGTTGCATCTACATTTGGTTCTTTAGCTTCTGTTTCGAGGAAGTATGCACACAAGATTCCTTTTATTGTAAAAATCAATCATAACGAGTTTTTAAGCTACCCTAATACATATGACCAAATTATATTTGGTTCTGTAGAGGAAGCTTGGAATATGGGTGCTACCGCAGTAGGTGCAACCATTTATTTTGGCTCAGAAGAATCGAACAGACAAATTATTGAAGTTGCACAAGCCTTCGAAAGAGCGCATGAATTGGGCATGGCAACTATTTTATGGTGCTATTTGCGTAACCCAGGATTTAAAAAAGATGGTATAGATTACCATGTATCAACCGATTTAACTGCACAAGCAAATCACTTAGGGGTTACTTTACAAGCAGATATCATCAAACAAAAACTACCAGAAATCAACGGAGGTTACAATGCTATTGATTTTGGGAAAACACACAAAAACGTTTACGATAAATTAACTACAGACCACCCTATTGATTTAACACGTTACCAAGTTGCAAACAACTACATGGGCCGTGCGGGATTAATTAACTCTGGTGGTGCATCTAGCGGAGCAGGCGATTTAGCAGAAGCAGTTACAACAGCCATTGTTAACAAAAGAGCTGGTGGTCATGGTTTAATTTCTGGACGTAAGGCTTTCCAAAAGCCCCTAACCGAAGGGATTGAACTTTTACATACGATACAAGACGTGTATCTTGCAGAGGAGATAACCATTGCTTAAACAATAAAAACACCAGTATGGGTTGGTTTAAACGTAAGATAGAGGGTATTCAAACCTCAACCAAAGAAAAAAAGGAAACACCAGAAGGTTTGTGGCATAAATGCCCAAAATGTAAGGTGATTGCCGATCAAGAAGATCACACCAATAGCTTATATATATGTGGCAATTGTGGCTTCCACAATAAAATTAATGCTGCAGAATATTTTCAGTTTTTGTTTGATGACGGAAAATTTACGGAGCTAGATGCTGATTTAATGTCAGCTGACCCGCTAAAATTTGAAGACACAAAAAAATATACCGACAGATTAAAAGCAACAATCAAGAAAACAAACTTGAAAGATGCAGTTACCACTGGTTATGGGAAATTAAATAAGAAGGGTATCGTAATCGCTTGTATGAACTTCAACTTTATTGGAGGATCTATGGGTTCTGTGGTAGGAGAAAAGATTGCGCGAGCTATCGACCATGCCTTAGAACACAAGAAACCATTCTTAATGATTTCTAAATCTGGTGGTGCACGTATGATGGAAGCAGCCTTTTCTTTGATGCAAATGGCTAAAACATCTGCCAAACTTGCACTTTTAGATGAAGCAGGCATCCCATACATATCATTATTAACAGATCCAACTACAGGAGGTATTACAGCATCCTTTGCAATGTTAGGCGATATTAATATTGCAGAACCAGGTGCATTAATTGGCTTTGCAGGCCCACGTGTAGTGCGCGAAACCATTGGGAAAGACTTGCCAGAAGGCTTTCAAACTTCTGAATTTGTTATGGAACATGGCTTCCTTGATTTCATCGTAGAACGTAAGGATTTGAAAGATAATATTTACAAATATATCACCTATACCGAGTAGTTAGGTTTTATTTTGAATATCAACGACATATGATGTTGTGAGAAGTAAAGATTTACATTATCTTTGCAGACCATTTTTAGAGACAAGAAAAAGAATTTAAATTTTATAAGAAGATGTACTTAACTTCTGAAATCAAACAAGATATCTTTAAACAACACGGTCAGTCTAATACTGATACCGGAAGTTCGGAAGGTCAAATCGCATTGTTTACGCACAGAATTGCTCATTTAACTGATCACTTGAAGCGTAACAAAAAAGACTTCAACACACAACGTTCGTTGGTGCTTTTAGTAGGTAAGCGTAGAAAATTGCTTACTTATTTGAAAGACACTGAAATCGGAAGATACAGAGCGATTGTTAAAACATTAGGATTACGTAAATAATCCAAAGCATATCAGTAGCAAAAAAAGGCAATTCAACAATTGCCTTTTTTGCGTATATATATGTGAGATTTATTTGACATTAGAAACAACATTATGATTCCACAAGCGATTCAAGAAACCATCACTTTACCAGATGGTAGAACTATCACATTAGAAACAGGGAAATTGGCAAAACAAGCTGATGGATCTGTAATGGTACGTATGGGTGATACCATGATTTTGGCTACCATCGTATCGTCTCCTGAAGCAAAAGCAGGGGTTGACTTTTTACCATTAACGGTTGACTACAGAGAGAAATTTGCAGCAGCAGGTCGTTTCCCAGGAGGTTTCTTAAAAAGAGAGACACGCCCTAGCGACAACGAAATTTTGGTAATGCGCTTAGTTGACCGTGTATTACGTCCACTTTTCCCAAAAGATTTCCATGCAGAAACTCAATTGATGTTACAATTGGTTTCGCATGACGAAAATGTAGCTCCTGATGCTTTAGCTGGTTTAGCGGCATCTGCATGTATCGCTGTTTCGGATATCCCATTCGATGGACCTATTTCTGAAGTACGTGTTATTCGTAAAGACGGAAAATTCATCGTTAACCCTACTCCTGCTGACATGGCAGAAGCAGATATGGATATGATGATTGGTGCGTCTATGGATAGCGTAGTAATGGTTGAAGGTGAAATGGCTGAAGTTTCTGAAGAAGAAATGGTTGAAGCAATTAAAGTTGCTCATGATGCTATCAAAGTTCAAATCGAAGCACAATCAAGATTAGCTGCACAGGTTGCTAAGGCGCAAACAAAACGTGAATACTCTCATGAAGAGCCAGGAGATGATGCGCTAGCTGCTACCATCCGTGATTTTTCTTACGACAAATTGTACGCTTCTGCTAAATCTGGTTCAGATAAGCAAACGCGTAAAGCAGATATGAAAGCGGTTAAAGAAGCTTTCGTTGCTACACTTTCTGAAGAAGATTCTGCTGCAAAAGCGGGATTGATTTCTGAGTATTTCAATGCTGCGTCTAAAGAAGCTACACGTGCTCTTGTATTAGAAGAAGGTTTACGTTTAGATGGTCGTGGTACAAAAGATATCCGCCCTATCTGGTGCGAGATTGATTACTTGCCAAGTACGCATGGTTCTGCTGTGTTTACTAGAGGTGAAACTCAGTCTTTGACTACCGTAACTTTAGGTACTAAATTAGACGAAAATAGAATTGACGAAGTAACACGTGTTGGTGCTGAGCGTTTCTATTTGCATTATAACTTCCCTCCATTCTCTACAGGAGAAGCGCGTCCTATTCGTGGGGTTAGCCGTAGAGAAATTGGTCATGGTAACTTAGCACAACGTGCTTTAAAATCTATGATCCCTGCAGATTATCCTTACACGATTCGTATTGTTTCAGAGATTTTAGAATCGAATGGTTCTTCTTCTATGGCTACAGTTTGTGCTGGTACTTTAGCAATGATGGATGCTGGTGTTGAAATCAAGAAGCCCGTTTCCGGTATTGCAATGGGATTGATTACAGATGCTGAAACAGGGAAATATGCCGTTTTATCTGACATCTTAGGTGATGAGGATCACTTAGGTGATATGGATTTCAAAGTAACAGGTACTGCAGATGGTATTACTGCTTGTCAGATGGATATCAAAGTGAAAGGTTTGAGCTACGATATTCTTACTGAAGCATTGAAACAAGCAAGAAGCGGTCGTCTACATATCCTAGATAAAATTACCGAAACTATTTCTGAGCCTAGAGCTGATTTGAAACCAAATGCTCCTCGTATTGTTGAAATTAGAGTTGCAAAAGACTTTATTGGTGCAATCATTGGACCTGGTGGGAAAATTATCCAGAAATTACAAGAAGACACACAAACTACAATTACCATCGAAGAGAAAGATGATATGGGCGTAGTTCAAATTTCTGCTACAAGCAAGCAATCAATTGATGAGGCTGTTGCGAAAATTAAATCTATTGCCTTTACTCCTACTGTTGGTGACGTATTCAAAGGGAAAGTAAAATCTATTATGCCTTATGGTGCATTTGTTGAAATTGCTCCAGGTAAAGATGGTTTGTTGCACATCTCTGAAATCGAATGGAGTCGTTTGGAAACAGTAGAAAGTGTATTGTCTGAAGGACAAGAAGTAGAAGTGAAATTGATTGAAATTGATGAGCGTTCTGGTAAATTGAAACTTTCTCGTAAAGTTTTAATGCCTAAACCAGAAAAGACTAACGGATAATCATTCTTTTCCGTTACCTTAGAAAGGCTTTTATATTTTTTAGAACTTTATAAATCTGATATAGCACATGCGCCAGTTAAAGATTACGAAACAGGTTACCAATAGAGAAACAGCTTCTCTTGACAAATACTTACAAGAAATCGGTAAAGTAGATTTGATTACTGCTGATGAAGAGGTTGTATTGGCAAGAAGAATTAAAGCTGGTGATCAGGTTGCTCTTGAGAAATTAACAAAGGCAAACTTACGTTTCGTTGTATCTGTAGCTAAGCAATATCAAAACCAAGGTCTTACCCTTCCTGATTTAATTAACGAAGGTAACTTAGGTTTGATTAAAGCTGCACAGCGTTTTGACGAAACAAGAGGTTTTAAATTTATCTCTTATGCCGTTTGGTGGATTCGTCAATCTATTCTTCAAGCTTTGGCAGAACAATCTCGTATTGTTCGTTTGCCATTGAACAAGATTGGTTCGATTAACAAGATCAACAAAGCATACGCACAATTAGAGCAAGAGCACGAACGCGAGCCTTCTGCTAACGAAATTGCTGGTATCCTAGAAATGGGCGAAACCGATGTTAAAGAAAGCATGCGTAATGCTGGTCGTCACGTATCTATGGATGCTCCATTGGTAGATGGTGAAGACAGTAACTTGTACGATGTATTGCGTTCTGACGAAAGCCCTAATCCTGACGAAGGATTATTGACAGACTCTTTACGTACTGAAATCGAAAGAGCATTAGAAACGCTTACAGAACGTGAAGCTGATGTTGTTCGCTTGTACTTTGGATTGGCTGGTCAACATGCCATGACTCTTGAAGAAATTGGAGAGAAATTTGACTTAACACGAGAACGTGTTAGACAGATTAAAGAAAAAGCCATTCGAAGATTGAAACATACTTCGAGAAGTAAAATTCTCAAAACCTATTTAGGTTAATATTAAAACCCGTCTCTGCTATGCAAAGACGGGTTTTTTGTTATCTTCAAATTTCAAACAAAACAACATTTTATGAAAAAGACAAAGTCAACTTTATTAGCTTGCTTGTTAGCAATTGCAATTACCACCACTGGGTGTTTTGGATCTTTTAACCTTACGAATAAGGTCTACGATTTCAATAAGGGTGTTGGAGGTGAGCCTATACAAACATTAGTTCTGTGGGGATTTAGCATTATTCCAGTTTATCAAATAGCATTAACTCTAGATGTTTTAATATTAAACACCCTGGAATATTGGACAGGAAGCAGTCCTATGGCAAAAATGGAGGAGAAGTCCATCCTATTGCCGAATGGCGAACGTGTTGAAATCATGAAAAAAGACAAGCAATTTTTCATCTCATCTACTCAAGGAGAGTATTTATTGGAATTTGACAAATCTTCTCAAACTTGGGCTGTGAGCCAGAATGGTGAGGTCTTCCAAAGTTATCAGTTAGATAAAAATGGAAAACTAATACGTCACTCAAACGAGGAAAGTATTATCCTTAACTAATTACAAACATTTCAGCTTATTTTAAAACCTTCACATATCCGCACTGCTGATATGTGAAGGTTTTTTTTATGAGATCTTGTTCTTCTTATTCCGAAACATAGCGTAATTTTGCTTTTCAAATTTTCTACTATGTCACACAAAATTGCTCCTTCATTACTAGCTGCCGATTTCGGTAACCTACAACGCGATTGCGAAATGGTAAACGAAAGTGCCGCAGACTGGTTCCACATTGATGTTATGGACGGTGTATTTGTTCCTAATATTTCGTTTGGAATGCCCGTTTTAAAAGCCATTGCCAAACATGCGAAGAAAACTGTTGATGTGCATTTGATGATTGTTGACCCGGATCGTTACATCAAAGAATTTGCAGATTTGGGTTCTGACATTTTAACGGTACACTACGAAGCTTGCAACCATTTGCATAGAACGCTACAAGCAATAAAAGCGGAAGGCATGAAAGCAGGAGTTGCATTGAATCCACACACTCCAATCAACTTACTTTCTGATGTAATTCAAGATATTGATGTGGTTTGCTTGATGAGCGTAAATCCGGGGTTTGGAGGCCAATCTTTTATAGAGAACACCTATAATAAAGTTCGCGACTTAAAGGCCTTAATCAAAGCCAAAGGAGCCTCTACCTTAATCGAAATTGATGGTGGCGTAAACAAAGACAATGCACTCCTATTAGTAGAAGCTGGTGCAGATGTACTGGTTGCTGGTAGCTTTGTTTTCAAGTCATCGGATCCTATAGATACCATTGAAAAATTAAAGAATTTCTAATCTCAAGTTTAGAACACCGATAAATTAAAAAAGGCTCTTTGTATTTACAAGGAGCCTTTTTATTTCAATTGTAATTTACTTTATTCTTTTCCTTCTAAATACAGTTTTAGGTATGCAAAGTATTCTGTCAGTTCTCCGTTAAGAGTCGTTTCGGAAGCTCTAGCCATAACGTTTTCCGGATCTTCTTTCAACAAACAAGGAAGAACCTTTGCCAACAACTCTTTTCCAAAATCCTCAGAAGCGTCTTTAGGAAGCTCACACGGTAAGTTATCCACAGCCATTACACCTATAGCATTTGCTTTCATAAAGTCTACCTCAGCTTCTTTTATAGGGTCGTATCCATACAAGGGATCTGCTATAGTTGATGGTCTAATTGTAGAAGCTACGGCACAGTCAATATCACAACTAATATCTGCAACAACCTTAATATTAAAATCTGTACGCTTGGCATCTTCTCTTGTGAAAAGATACGGAGCTTTTGCATCCCAATAATGACAAGGGACATACATGTCTGCTACTTTAGCATATTTCATAAAACTGGAACGGTACCCTCTAGGATCGCGATAATATTCATTTCGATTAAACAAATGACCACCCTGAGGTTCGTTGTAATGCTCTACATGCAATTGTGTATACACCGGCACATCAAAATCCTTCGTTAAAAACTCCTCTGGACTCACCAATTTTATTCCTGCAGCATTAACAATCTCTTTAGCACCACCTGCAACCCTACCTCCTCCAGTAATTACTAGTTTAAAATTCTTCGGCAATGAGACTTTACTCAATTCCTTTTCCATTTCAACTCTATCGAAGCATGCATTTGCAGCCATCAAATCAAAAGACTGCATTTTCCTACCCCATGCCAATAAGCCATTATAAGCTCCAACCACACCTGCATATCTTCCAAAACCAATCAGTCTTGTTCCTCGGGCATTGGTAATAACCTCATAATCAATCAAGCGTATTTTCTTATCCAATACGGCTTGTAGCAAGTCGCGGTTATACGGTTGCTTTTTAAAAGTATGGCTAAAGAAAAAGTAGGTTTTACCTGGAATTAAATCCTCTTTATTTACCTCCTTTACGCCCATCAACACATCGCAATTACTTAGGTCTTCTTGTAAAGTCAAGCCCTCAGATTGGTATGCCGCATCATCGAAACAACGTATTGGACTTGGCTGTATTACCAATTCCACTTCTGGATAGGTATGAATCAAATCTTTACATTGTGAAGGACTTAGGGGAACACGCTTGTCTGGCGGCACTTTACCTTCTCTAATAATTCCGATTTTCATGTGATAGTTTTATTCGGCCAAAAATAGGGATTTAATACGAGCATAAATCTCAACTATAAGCCACAAAAAAGCTCCATTGTTTCTGGAGCTTTTAAGACATAATAATTGTTCGATTAATGTTGTATCAGCACATTTTTAACGGACATTTTTGAACCATTAATGACCTTAACAAAGTACAATCCACTTGCCCAATTACTCGTGTTTATAGTCTTCTTATTACCCTCAAAAGAATCCGAATAGATCACAACACCTAGGGCATTTGAAACCTCAACCTTAATGATTCCAGTATCTAATACCTTAATTCCCAAACGGTCGTTGGCAGGATTGGGGTATAGGTTCATTTTAAGAGCTAAATCCATCTCACTAACACCAACAGAACTTCTGTCTACTCTATTAACCGTGTTCTTATCAAAATCAACAAACCATATATTTCCTTTAGGACCAATTTTAACACCCATAATACCGGTAGCTCCTGTAGGAATTCTTCCTAACTCAGTTGCCGGCATATTGGTGATATCATACACAATAATTTCACCAGTAGCATAATCTGTCACTAACATATGGTTCTCGATAATTTCAATTCCGGCAGGCTCCACCAAGCCTGTAGTTACCACCTCTTCCCAATTGTAATCTACTATGTATTTATATTCAACTATATTTTCGAAAGGCCCATAAGCAGGAGTATTCCCTATAGAACCCGTTCCTATTTCGATTCTAAAAACTCTTTTATTACCATAATCTACACTGTATACAAATCCATTGGATACTACCAAATGACTCACCACCTTATGATTAGGATCTCTAGAAACTGCAAAATCCTTGTACCTATGTATTATGGCATCTTCATGAAAAGAATTACCTGGCCCATGATCGTTTACAAAGTCGTATCGAACAATATCATTGTTATAACCATCGAATACCCAATATACATTTTGCTTTTCGTGAGCAATTCCTTGAGAATAAGGGGAAACGTGTAACATGTCTAAGTGACTTCCATTTCCTCCAGAAGGCTGAGCATACACACCCAAATCTCCTGACCATAATGCCGGCCCAGTAAAGGCAGCACCCCCATTATGGTTTGCATCAAAAACACCCGGAGAATTTGCGAAGTTCCCATTCTTCCCAAAGGCAATACCTGTAGGCAGAGACATAAAATGCCAAGCATTTTGATCTACCAAAGAAATGTCTGTTTGGTTCGTTTCTCCAGGATTATCATAAATCACAGTACTTCCTCCTATGGATTCGGTTCTTTTGTTAATCACCCAAAGTTGGTTTCTCTCCAAATCAGAATGGAAATCTAAATCGGTAGGCCCATTGAGTTTATCGGTAGCATTACCAATTACAGAAATCCAAGGTGTAGAAGAAAGATAATCTGGAATTAAATTTGGAATCTCTTGACCTATCTTCATTCCAAGAGAAAGAGTATCGTTGGCAGCATCACTATCAGTAGAACCATTTACATTAGAAATCCAAACTCTTAATATCTGATTCCCTGTTGCAATAGTTACAGGCACAGTATGCACATATTCATAAGCTTCAAAATTAGCGATATTTAAACCTTCCAAAGTTGTGGTCTCAACAGCATTTGAGGCCAATTGATAAGTCACATCAAAAGAAGAAATAATGTCTGTCCCTTGATTGAAAACAATCCCCTCAACGAAGTACGCTCCAGAGGCACCGTACAACTCTGGAGAAGAAATTTGATAATTCATTAATTCTAAAGCTGGTGGAGGAACCACTGCAAAAGAAAAAGTCAAATTAGCCCCTGTTAATGCTTCAAAACGTTGTGTGACGAATCCATTTACCAACACTTCAAATTCAAAACCACCATCACCCCAATCATCGATATATTTAATATCAAAATTGGCAGCAGAATCTAAACACAAAACTCCTGAAGAAAACTCTTGATTTCCAGCATAACCACCAGATGGCTCATCCTCTCTTCCTCCTCCTGCACAACCAACAGCAGTGTTCCCGCCAAATGCAATGGTTCCAGATCCACAACTATTCCCTTCTGGCACTAGCTCCCAGTACCCTTCACCACCATATTGGTCGGTATGTATGATAATTTCGACCTCCAATTCGCCAGGTGCACATTGAGCAGTAGAATTGGTACTAAATCCGAATAGGGCTATCCCAGCGGCAATTGCGTATAAATTATTCATAAATTATTTTTTTTTAAAGATTAAAGATACACCTATCAGTTAATTGACCAAAGATGCATCCATCAAACCACCTGTAAGATCATATAACCACTCATTACTATCATTATAGCATCTTCTATAATAGTTACCGTGCTCATTGGTAGTTTAAAGACATCGCCCAAACAAGCGCATTGGATTTTCCTTTTGTTAAGTACTGATTGTAACACGCCCACTATACTAATTGACATTACCGTAAATGTTAAAATATTTGTAACTAAAGGGTTGAAATTAACCAAGTAGGCAAGTCCCAATGCCAATTCAACAAAAGCATATAGGTATGCCCAAATCTTGAATCGTTTTGCAATCACATCATACATTACATAACTTTCTGCAAAACCTTTTAGGTTTAAAAGTTTGAAGAATGAAAATGTCAGGAAAAATCCGGCCATGAAATGGCCCATCCAACGCGAGGAATTAAATTCTCCCGATTGAAACTCAACCAGCAATGTTATTACCGCAATAAATCCAAAGATTAATAGAAGAGGCTTATAAGTTTCAAGCCAAGTTTTTGTTTGCTCTAATGTTTCATTCTGTTCCTGAGCCGTAATAACATACTTATCTTCTAATGCACTTTGCAGTGTACTTAAAGAAATATGTTTATCCATTGTAATGGTTGCAGTATTCTGTTCTTTAGAAACGGCAACCTTTGTAACAGGTTCCTGCATCATCAATGCAGATTTTACCTTTGCTTCGCAAGAAGAACAGGTCATTCCAGTAAGAGAGTAAGTATGTGTCAATGTTTTATAGTATTAATTTAACAAGGCAAATTTCGGGCTTGTATCTATAGAATCACTTACACAATTTCGAATACCTTTTACAAGTTTTCGATTTGATTGCGTTTTTGATCTTTCAGATCTTTAAAGTGACTTGGCGTAAATCCTGTAACTTTTTTAAACTGGCTACTTAAGTGCGCCACACTACTATAGTTTAATTGATAAGAAATCTCACTAAGTGTCAATTCATCGTAGACAAGTAACTCTTTTACTTTTTCAATTTTCTGATTGATATAAAACTTCTCAATTGTTGTATTCTCAACTTCAGAAAACAAATGACTTAGGATACTATATTCCTGACCAATTTCTCGTGAGAGAATTTCAGATAGTTTTGTTTTATAGTTGTTATTCTGATAGTGAACCAATTGTATTATGGTGTTTTTAATCTTCTCTATAGTCTGACTTTTTTTGTCATCCAACCATTCAAAACCCAAAGAATGGAGGCGCTTGATAAGCTCCTCCATTTTTGAATCAATATTATCTTCAAGCAATTCAACCTCCCCCAACTTAACAGAAACAGGGTTAATATCAAGCGCCTCTAATTCTGATTTTACAACCATTATACAACGGGCACAAACCATGTTTTTTATGTAAAGCTTCATTCTATTCAGAATTTAATTGGAACAATAAGTTCTTACTTTCCTTTTTGTCGCTCATATTGACAACATCCTGGCAAGCTTTTGTAGGATTTTTTGCTAGCTCTTATTGCATCAGTATCGTAACCTACATCTGCAATTTTTTGCTGGATTTCCTCTAACGTTATTATATGCTTGTCATAGGATACTGTCATCATTTTGGTCTTTTGGCTCCAATTGGATTTAGAAATTCCATTGACATCTTTTAAAGCGCGTTCGATTGTTCTTTCGCACATTCCACAGTTACCATAAACCATAAAAGTATCCGTACTTATAACACCATGATTAGACTCTACCTCAACAAATGCATCTTGGATTGAAGCTTGCGCATTGAAACCTCCTAGAGCCAATGCTCCAATAATTGTAAATTTTAAAATTTGCTTTTTCATAATACTTGATTTTCAGATTAATATATTTTTTCTATTGTTCCGCATTTAAGCATGTTCAACCCAAAATATGGATTCTTAACTTCTTTTTCTTGACTCAACCAATAGCCTCCTTTGTTACTATTTGCCATTGGGCAAAATTGCAGGTATAAGGTATCAGCATTTGGATTGAAACTATCAGTCATATCAATAAATGAATCTGAAATCTTCAAAAATTGAT
>JBLHRE010000023.1:0-17757 GCA_047625765.1 Flavobacteriales bacterium | reverse complement strand
CCTTTGTTAAAAAAATACATGGCCACTTTATGTCCTATGCTAAGCTGTAACCTTTTTGCGAGTAAACTAGAAACAACTATGCTGTCGTTTCTCATTCCAGGATAAAAGCTGGGCACAGTACCCTGTCTTAAATATTCCTTGAAAAATTTAGGATTAAAATCGCTTGAAATTCCTTTAAAAATAACTCCTTCAAAATCAGTTTCGGTTTTTATCAAACCTGCTTTGGTAGCTACTTTCTGGACATGATCTATTTTTGGCTTGTCTTTTAAAACTTGATAAAATTCTTGATTTCCAGAAATAGGGCTTTGTTCTGCGGCATTATTGAAATCGAAATTGGTGATTCTAATATGCCCACCAAAATGCGCCACTTTATCGCGTATGGTTTTTTGCAATCCCATACCTGTTGCCATAGCAATTATGATTACAATCAAACTTATTGCAATTGCTCCAACGGCAATATTTATAATAGGTTTGGTAACGCTATGTTCCTTACTGGTGGTGGCGCCAATTCTTTTGGCTATAAATAGTTCGTGTTTCAAAGTATGTAATATGTCGGTAAAGGTAAAGCTTAGTAGATTACAGTTAGGTGTCCTCTATACTTTTCGGCAGCCCCAGTATCTGGATGTTTATAATTGATTAAATAAGGATAAACACCTTGTTCCACAACGGTGCCATCGACTTTTCCATCCCATTGCGCATATCTATCGTTGGTTCTGTAAATGTTTTTCCCCCACCTATCGAAGATTAGCAATTCAAATTCAAAAACCCCAACAACTCTAAAGGTAAATACATCGTTTAGTCCATCATCGTTAGGCGTAAACGCATTGGGTAAATCGAACACGGGCTCTGGTTCTATACAAATCGTATCTCGCCATACAGAACTACATGCCCCAATATTTTCTATATATAAGGTAATAGGGAATGTGCCAGTGTCTGGATACCAATGGGAGGTGTTTGTTCCGTAATTGTAGTCTATAGAATCGCCATCACCAAACAACCAATATCCTGTTAAACCACCAATGCTATAATCCAGCATTTGTACCGTAGAATATGCCGTTGTAATACAAGGTCGGTTTGGATTCTTGCTAAAGAAAGCATTGATATAATCGAACTGTGTTGTTTCAATAGAATCGTTAATCACACAGCCCGTATTTTGATCTGTAATTTCGATATAATTCATGCCTGCAAAATCCCATAAGGTATCTGTAGACTGTGGCAGATTACTTGACCATAGGTAGGTATAGTTAGCGCCAGAATTTACTGGAGATACTGCTGCATAAGCTGTATCATTATAACATACCGTTGGCCCTGCAGTAATATTTACCAAAATTTGTGGATGCACCGTAATTTGAATTGAATCAATAGCATTATCCGAACATCCATCGCTAGCTATTACCGTATAAGTGATTGTTGCTGTTGGTTTAACCCAATGAGAACGACCCGTCCCAATACCATTATCCCAAACATATCCGTACACCCCCAATCCACCTGTTGCAGAGGCAGTAAGCAGAATACTATCGCCATAGCATATAGTTGTAGTAGATTTAACAATACTTACTTGTGTTGAGTCGAGAACGGTCACGATATAATCAGCTGAATCGGGACAAGTTCCTTGACTTACGTAATAGCTTAGCGTATGCTGTCCAATCCCAGCATTTTGTGCATTGAACTGATTTGTTCCCGAAATTCCATTTCCAGTCCAATATCCTCCAAGTGGCAATCCATTTAAGGTTACCGTATTGCTATTGTAGCAAAAGGTATCGGGAACAGCGCTGAAATCAAATAGTGGCAATTCGTCAACTGTTACATCTATATAAGCGATACATGCATTGATGGTTGCATACGAAATGGTATGAATTCCAGGTTTCGCAATATTTGGGTCGAAGGTTCCTAATACACCATCAGTAATCCCTGTTCCTGCCCAAAGTCCATTTGTAGGGGAAGCATTTAAATTAAATGTTCCAGAATTTAAACATACTGCAGTGTCGTTTTGCGCAACAGGTACGGGATGAATATTAATCCATACACTATCAGAACAGGTATTAATGGTGTAGTGCAATAAATGTAAACCAACTCCAGCAATATTAGGGTCGAATGATCCAGGTCCGGAAGCTGAGATTAAACCAGGGCTTGCTGTAGACCAAACCCCACCTCCTGGTCTTCTTCCTGTATTTGGGAGATTTAATGCCAAAGGAGGGTCAATAAAACATAAATCAATGCTGTCTTGAAGGATATTGGTGTTTCTAATGTAAATTAATACCTTGTCAATACATCCACTTATAGTATCTGTGTAGGTAACAATGTCATTTTGATTTACACCACCAGAAAAACTCGGGTCGTAGGTGCCAGAGTCTGGATTGGTAATTCCATTACCAGACCACAGTCCACCTGACGGAACGGCAGGGCCAAGATTAAAAGGAGCCTCAAAAGGACAAACGGTTTGGTCTAAACCAGCATCAATTCCTCTAACATGGATGTTGATGGAGTCTTTACATCCATTGATTGCATAATAAATCAG
This sequence comes from Flavobacteriales bacterium, assembly GCA_047625765.1. Taxonomy (GTDB): domain Bacteria; phylum Bacteroidota; class Bacteroidia; order Flavobacteriales; family JBLHRE01; genus JBLHRE01. The sequence continues at coordinate 15,239 of JBLHRE010000023.1, read as the reverse complement.
ATGATCGCCAAATCCAGCTAAATTAGGATTGAATATTCCTGCATTGGCATTTACAATTCCGTTTCCAGACCAAGTACCACCGCTTGGTGTCGCAAAAAACTGTTCCGCAACTGCGGATTGACAAAGTGTATCGTTTAAGGCAAAAATGATGCTGTCTACAGTTACTACCATAGAATCTGAACAACCATTAAAGGTGTAATACACCACATGAGATCCTGCAATACTTGGGTTAAATATTCCTGTGGCTGTAACAAGAGGTGTACCCGACCAGGTTCCTCCAGAGGGGCTTTCGCCAATCAATTGAAATGGACTAGCTCCTGGACAAGATGCTTGATTTGGTCCAGCATAGCTATCGTAAATAACAACTTCCAAGAAGTCTTCACAACCATCTTTGGTGTAATACACGGTAAAGTTTCCATTGCCTGTAATTGTAGGGTCAAATATTCCAAGTAAAGAATCTGCAATTCCCAATCCATACCAATATCCACCAGGCAAACTTGCAGGGTCTAAGGTAAAGGCACTGTCCTGTAAACATTGTGCGGTGTCTGGCCCTGCATCGGGATAAGGAAATACCAAAATGGAATAGAAAGTTACTGCTGGAGGATTGCCTGTAGTATCCGAAACGGTAAGTGTTACTGTTGCATCTGCTACGGGGCAAAACGAATGTGGACCAGGAGTATTGGGCCAACCCGTACTCCAGGTATATATCAAATTACAATCTCCACCATCTGCAATTGCTGTAATATCTACACAATCGCCAATACATATACTGTCTTGAGATGCTGTTAATTGCGCGTTGATGGGACAGTCGTAAATGCCGAAATTGGTAGTAACCGTGTAAGTATATAAAATATCACAGACATCACGCATTCTATAAACAAAATCTAGCGTGAAGTCGCCACAATCGTCAAAGGCCCTGTCTAGGGTTAAGGCCACTTGTTGGGTGGAATCGTTGATACATAAACCAGGGGCAACATTAACAACAGAAAAACTATCGGTGCCGTAAATGGTAAAAGCGGAAGCATATATAGAATCGCAGATTACTGGAATGTCGAACTCCAAATAAAGAATATCTGAAGTACAATGGGCATCAATACTATCAATAACGGGAGGAATAGGAGGAGGAACAACTACATCCCATTGTGCTGTCCATCCTGAACAGGTAACATCGATATCTGTTTTAAAATGTAAGGTAATACAGCCATTATAGGCAACAACCACAGTTGGAATATTACCAAAAGAGACACTACCCCAATAGGCTCCAATAAGTGTTGAGTTTGTATCTGGACCATCAAAAATTCTAAGTTGATCTACATCTTCAGTACAAAAATCCGAAAAATTTAAGGTGATTGGATTGGCCTGAGTTACACAGATGGTAAAGGTGAAGTCCTCGCTATGATCATAATTTCCTGAAATATCGCCTTCTTCACTATCTAATAAAATTCCTTGGCAATCGTAAACCGTTCGATTGCTCATATTATAAGTGGGCAATTGACAATAAGCAGCTATGCTGAATAGGACAAATAATATGGTAAGGCCTTTTTGGTGCATAGGTTTACTTTTGAATGGTAATGATAGGTGTTGTTACCTCATTGCTCCAATTGCCATCTCTATCTTTTATAGATAGTGCAAATCGGGTAGATTCTTCTGTGCCTGTACCAATAATAAATGTACCGTTTAAACGAATTTCCAAAGTACCTCTAATCGATATTTCTTCTCCTACAGGAGAAAGAGGTGGAACAAAATAAAAATCAGGATTTTGTAATCTATCATCCCAAACTCTTAGGGCGTTGCTATCCGGATGTTCGAATCCTAAATTACCATCGCCATCTTCGTATTGCAAAGTCACAATAACACTTTCATCAAATTCTTGAATGGTAGTTGGTGCAACAGAAAGTATTTTAATTTTCGGTTCTCGATCCAAGGACACTTCGGGATTTATTTCTTTTTTACAAGCGCCAAACGCCAAAATCGTAAAGCCTATAATGGATATATACTGTTTCATTATTCTACGATTACAAATGATAAATATTCCTTAAAATAATTGAAACTTCCATCGGTAGGAATTTCAATAACACCATTATCAGTATCGTTTACCGATATTCTAAAATACCCAATATCATCCTTAGTACTAGCTACAATACTAGGGTTGATAACGATATGATGGTAATACAATACGTTGCTGCCAAAATAACCTTCTTCTGTAATAGCAGAAGGTGTAATTTGTAAATCCATTTCTGTAGCTGTTCTGAATCCAGAATTGATGGATGAAGAGAATTTTATTTTGTTGTAAGCTATGTTTTGAGTGGCTGTGCTATCATCGGTAATAGCAATCCAAACATCCAAACTGCTAGTACCTTCAGGAACTTCAATAGGAGATGCAGAGTTTAAACGGGTCAAAGGTGTATTGCTGCCATCGGCAAAAGCCACAGCTCCAATAATTTGAGGGTTTTGATTGCCTATTTTAGGGCCATTGTTAAACATATCCTTTGCTCCAGCATCTATCCAATCCCCAATCATTTGAATATATCGAGATCTGTTTTCATCATAATCGGAACCAGGCTCTAATACAATTGGCATTTGGTCTTCTACGCCATCCATTTTACCAGACAATCGCTCTATTATTAAAGACAAATCAGCATTACCAGGCATTACCCTATAGTCATACTTATTGGTTTGATCATTTTTTATGATATCGTGATATACCAATGTGTTATAAGAACTTTCTATATTGGTGAAATTAGGCTCAAAGGTTCCATCGTGACATCCAGAATTGGCACATGTAGGTTCGAAAATATAATAATGCAAGTATTGGAAAGTACCTTCGTCAAGGTTCAATTCAACGGCTGTTTCTCCTGGACCTTGGTATTTCGGGTCATCAAAAGGATTAATAACAACCTCTTCTTTACAAGCATACATCAAAATCATAGATGTTGCTAAAAGCACAATATATAGTAGATTTTTTTTTAGCATAATTATATTCTATCAAATAGAGACATTGCATTTGGATCAATTCCTGGGCTAGTAATAATGTCATTTTTAAAGCCTAATATTTCCGCAATGGTTAATACATTATCGGTAGTTCTACCCACAGGGTTTCCTTCGCTACCAATGGTAAGATTACTTGGAATTCCTGGTCCAGCCATCATAGTCCAAACACGTCTTGTATTCGCATCGGAATGGTCAAAACCAAACCAATCGTTTTCATCTTTTATGGAGTTTGGAAAGGCATTTCTACCGTGCTCTGGTGTAACAACTATGGCTGTTTTGTTTGCCAAAACAGGGTCGTTTTGAATGACATCCCATAAATGTCCTACGGCATGATCGGCACGATGTAGAGCGCTTAAATATCCAGTAAAGTTTCCATGGCAACTATCTACAGAGCTCATGTTAACCGCTAATAGTTTAGGTTTAAATTCTTTAAGAATTGCACCAGCATAACCAATGTTCGATAAATCACCATTATCTGAAACAGGAGGGAAGGGGACATTAATTTGTCCGTTTAACATACGGTCTACAAAAGATTTAATTTGTTGTTTTTCGTCTTCTGTATTTTGAATATTTGGTAGTGGAATTCCTCCGTTTGATCTGTAATTGTTGTCTAAGAACAAACGCATGCGCTGCATGTGGCTTAATTCTTCTTCGGGATGGTAAATTTTAGCATTGGCTAAATATTCTTGCCCCAATCCACCAAAAGTAACCCCCGGAATAAACATGTTTGCGCCATAAGAAGCGCCATAATCAGTATGGCCAGAATAATTCAATAAGGGAACAGAGTTTCCTAAAGTATTTCCTACAAACCAAGTTTCCGTAGCTTTTGCACCTAAATGTCTTCTAGTGTATTCGAATAAAGTTGGAAATAACGGCTTTTGTCTTAAGCCTTGTGTTACCGCATTGTTCCCCGTTAGTAAGGTGTTTAATCCACCATAATGTCCAGCATTGGCAGCATATACTTCTGGAAATAGCAAACCTTGCGACTGAAGGGTTGATGACAAAATTTGCGGAATAGGGACACTACCATCTGTGCCTATAGAAGGGTTGGTTCCGTAAACAATTTTAGCTTGAGGGGCAGAACCGTTTAGCATATTGTACATTATATTCCCTTCCCAAGGTCTTCCTTGACTATCTGCCAAATATCTTTGCAGTACAGCTTCTTGTTGGCGTACACCTCCAGCAAACAATACATAAACTACATGTTCGGCTAATGCATTACCACTAGCGGCAAACAACCTACCCGAAGGGAGTATATATGGCATACTTACCGCACCAATAGTAGCAAAACCTGCTTTTTTTATAAATTTTCTTCTATCCATAATTCAGGTATTAGTAGTATTGATATTCATCGCATAAGGCAAATGCGAAATAGACCAATTCGGCAAATTGCTTTTTGGTATTGCCAGGAGCATACTGGTTGATATAGTTTTGGAAAAATGTTCTTTCTGCTTCTGTAGGCTCTCTTACTAAAAATCTATTGTAAGCTTCGGTAATAAAGAGGTTCATATTGTTGCCAGAAGAAAGCATTAGCGAATCGATAGGCACCAACACATCAGGTTCGTTTAAGAAATTGCTAATCAAGATCTCGTAGGCTACTTTTTTGTCGCCAATAGATTCTATTACATTTTTGACTTCAACTTGCTTGCTTGCAGAAAGTGCTTTTTGAAACAAGTTGGCATAAAGAATAGAGACAAACTGAGTAGTTGTCTTTTGTTTCTTTTTGTCTGCACTTATTAGCGCTAATCCCATTTCATCAACCTCGAAGATTACATCTTTTTTACAAGAGTAACCCAGTGTTAAAATTAGGATAAGAAAAGGTGTTATTAATTTTTTCATGGCAAAGGGTTTAGTCGAATCCAGCGTATTCGTCCGTTACAACAATATCTTTTTGCACTTTTTGAAAATCTTTGGTAAAATAGAAATCCAACATGGCATTGTACGTCTCCGAACTGTTAGGATCTCTAGCCAAAAAAGTTTGGTAGGCCCAAATCACACAACCTTCAAAAAACTCTCGCGTACCAATAAGTACCGAAACATATTGGTCTTTATTCCCCGCAGGTTCTCCAAACAATGTTTCAGACTGATTGTACTCTATAATACTAAAGGCTTTGTCAAACTCGTATTGGGTAGGATAGCGGTACAGGAGATTGTCAAAAGAAGCATTAACGAAATTGAAGGTATTCATGTTAATGAAATCATAAATACTATTGTTAATCATTCGTGCAAATATGGTATCAATAGTAATTGCGCCAGAAGCATAATCATCTTCAGAGGCAAAAATATCTGTCAGTTTTTTCAATTCTCTTTTATGTAATTCATAGGCAGCCCAGTCTCCATTTAAAGAGTCGCGTACAATTTGAGATTGTAATTGACCAACATTTTCGTTAATACCCTGATCAGAAGCTCCTTCTAAAACTCTTGCTTTGGCCAACTCGTAAAACCTTTTATAGTATGCCTCTTTGTAGCTGCCGTCTCCAAAGACATAATTGGTGTCGGTTTGTAGCCGAACGACCAATTCCTCTCTAGCTGAAATCTCTAAATCTGCTTGTCTTAGAAAATCTACTTCGGCAATCATTTCACTATCTAAAGGTTCGCGGCCAATTAAATCAATATAAATTCTATTGACATAATTCTCTATAAGTAAAGTCGAAATTTCGTTGTAATAAGGAGGCTGGTTGTCTTTAACAATCAAATCTTTTTTACAAGAAGAAGTAAATGTTATTCCCAATAATGCGAGTAACGCTATTGAAATTAGTAAAGTTTTTTTCATGCCATTTCGAATAATCAGTAAATAGCAATTTAATTGAAATCATTTAGAAAATGAAACACTTGATCAATAATCTTTTGTGGTAGGTGATTTGCTATATTCGTTGCAAAATTAAGAGCATGCAATCCTTTATATATTTAATAAGCTTTCTGTTACTGTCCTGTACTTATAAGAATGCTGATTTAAGAGTAGGAGCAGATCGTTTTACATCTGAGTTTACATTACAATTTAAGGACAAGCGAATTGGTTTTGTTGGGAATCAATCGAGCTTAATAGGGAAGACTCATTTTGTAGATATATTACAAGATGAAGGTTTGAATGTGGTTCGTGTTTTTTCTCCAGAGCATGGTTTTAGAGGTAAGGCCGATGCAGGCGAAAAGATTGTAGACGGTATTGATCTGAAATCAGGATTGCCAGTAATCTCACTTTATGGGAGCAATAAAAAACCTACATCTCAGCAATTAGAGGGTTTGGATGTGTTGATTTTTGATATTCAAGATGTAGGAGCAAGGTTCTATACTTACATTTCTACCTTACATTATGTGATGGAGGCTTGTGCCGAAAATAATATTGCCCTCTGGGTTTTCGATAGACCTAACCCGAATGGTCATTATGTAGATGGACCAATTTTAGAAATAGAACATAAGTCTTTTGTGGGCATGCATCCCATACCGGTAGTTCATGGAATGACCATTGCAGAATATGCTCAAATGATTAATGGAGAATCTTGGTTAAAGGACTCTTTGAAATGTAATTTAAAGGTGGTAACCTGCATGAATTATAAGCATGATCTGTTTTACGATTTACCAGTAAAGCCTTCGCCAAACCTACCCAATGCCTTGTCTATTGCTTTGTACCCTTCTTTGTGTTTTTTCGAAGGGACACCTGTTAGTGTTGGAAGAGGAACAGATGCTCCTTTTCAAATGTATGGCGCTCCTTTTTTAGAAGGAGATTATTCTTTTGTTCCAAAACCTGGTGAAGGAGCAAAAACCCCCAAGTTAAACGGTGAGCGTTGTTATGGTAAAAAGTTCGATGTTTTAGATGTCGAACAAATTAGAAGTAATAGCAAATTAGAGCTAGAATGGTTGGTTGAAGCATACCGTAAATCACCAGTTAAAGAAAAATTCTTCAGCTCATTTTTCACGAAATTGGCAGGTACCAAACAATTGCAAAAGCAAATTGAGAGAGGGTTTTCAGCTGCTGAAATTCGCGATACTTGGAAAAAAGGCTTGGAAGCATTTAGTGAAATACGAGCGAAATATCTTTTATACCCTTGATTGAGAAGATGATGTTGCGACTTCTTTCAATTTCTCCAAAATATCGAACACCGCAGGACAGATTTCTGCATTGTCCAAAGTCATCTGCTCCAACTGACTCACTTTTTTTCTGTTGGTATGAGGATATTCTGAACAAGCTCTTGGCCTAACTTTATAGATTTCGCAAAGGTTTTCGGGCCCTAAGAATGGACAAGGACCAGCATTCTTCAATACATAGTGGTCGTCTTCATCAAACTTGATATACTGTCTCTCAAAGTCTGATGGGCGCATGCGGAAATGCTTAGCAATACGCTCCATATCCTTTACAATAAAGATAGGGGAGGTGGTTTTGCAACAATTGCCACAGGTCATACAATCCGTTTTCTCAAAAACCTCGTTATGCAAACCTTGCATGGTCTTATCAAAAGTTTTTTTCTTTTTATGACGCACAAAAGCAGCCTTATGTGCAGCTCTATTTTCCTTAGCTAACTCTTCTAATCCTTCTAATCGCTTTTCCATGTTTATTGTCGGTATTCGTTTGAGCCAAAGGTACTTTCAAATTCCATAGTTAGATGTAAAACAATGGAGTCTAAAAGGGTGTCAACTAAGGTAATGTTTGAATGAAGAAAAACACTGTCTTTCTTCGTATTGTTGTCTGTGTAATTGTTCGTTGTAATAAGTAAGCTGCTAGCACCGATCTATATGGCTCGCGTTCTAGCGAAAAAAGCAATTCTTCTATAGCCTTTTTAAAGCTAGCCATAGCGCTATCTTCCATAGAGATAAAGAGAGGTAGTGATGAATGCATGGCCTTACTGCTGCCAAATCATTCGTAGCTGCCTAAATATTTTTGTGTATCAATAATAAATCTACTAGAGATTAAAGCAGTTTTTTAGCGCTGGTATCTGTAAATGTTGCTGGAATAACAATTTCATGACTATGACTGAAAGATATCTTTTGCAATTTATCTTCTTTAAGAAAAGGGGATACAGCAAGAATTAAGGGTGTACCTAAAATCAATGTTTTTCGCATAGTGGAATTTGAAAGGAGTCAACATTGTCGACTCCTTTTTTTTTAATTTGTTCTTCCTGGATACACTTCCAAAGCACGTTTTAATACCTCAACAGCAATTTTTAAATTTGCTTGTTTCAAAACGTATGCAATACGTACCTGGTTCAAACCTGCCAAAGGACTAGAATAGAAGCCAGTTGCTGGTGCTATCATTACGGTGTTGTTATTGTATTCAAACACCTCTAACAACCATTGTGCAAATTCTTCTGCATCTTTAACCGGTAATGATGCGACACAGTAAAAAGCACCTTTTGGTGTAGGGCAATGAACGCCTTCAATAGCATTCAAACCTTCAACCATAACATCTCTTCTATGAATGTATTCTGAGGTCACCTTATCGAAATAAGATTTTGGTGTACCCAAAGCAGCTTCTGCAGCAATCTGTCCAAAAGTAGGTGGGCTTAATCGGGCTTGTGCAAATTTCATTGCAGTAGCCATTAATTCCTCGTTTCTACTTATTAAAGTACCAACACGTACCCCGCACATACTGTATCTTTTCGATACAGAATCAATTACAATTGCATGTTGCTCTAAGCTGTCTAAATTTAATATAGAATGATGCACTTCACCATCGTATACAAACTCACGGTAAACTTCATCTGCAATAAGATATAAATCGTGTTTTAAAACGATATCTCTTAGTTTGTTTAACTCAGCTTTCGAATACAAGTAACCTGTTGGATTACCCGGGTTACAAATAATAATTGCCCTAGTTTTTGAAGTGATATTTTTTTCAAATGCTTCAATCGATGGCAAAGAAAAACCCGTTTCAATGCTAGAGTTGATTGGCTTTACAACAACGCCAGAAGCTGTTGCAAACCCATTATAGTTTGCGTAAAATGGCTCAGGAATTATCACTTCATCTCCTATATCTGTTATGCTATTTATAGCAAACAAAATAGCTTCAGACCCCCCAGTAGTAATAATTAACTCTTCGGGAGTAACATGTATTCCAGATTTTTGATAAGCCGCAGCTAACGCAATTCTGTATGATGAATTACCAGCTGAATGGCTATATTCAACAACCTGCATATCTATATTCTTGACAGCTTGAATAGCCAGTTCAGGAGTTTTAATATCGGGTTGACCAATATTTAAATGAAATACGTTTATCCCCCTAGCTTTAGCCGCTTCCGCAAAAGGAACTAATTTTCTAATAGGAGATTCAGGCATTGCCTGACCTTTTAATGAGATGTTTGGCATTTTTATCTTGTATAATGAGCAAAAAATATCCCGTTTGGAGTTCCAAACGGGATACAAAAATATTCAATTTCTTAGTAAGAAATACTATTTCTTTTCTACTGGTGTTCCCGGTGTAGCTTTCTTAACTGGAGACGTAGGTTCTACCGGAATATTTTTCACTATTCCTTTAATTTTAATTACTTCTGTTTTTTTGTTAGAGTTAGAAGTGATCGTTACTGATTTGGAAAATGGCCCGATTCTTTTAGTATCGTATTTTACTTTAATAACATTAGTTGCGCCTGGTGCAATTGGCTCTTTTGGCCAAGAAGGTACCGTACAGCCACAAGATCCTTTTGCATTTTGAATGAATAAAGGCTCTTTTCCTGTATTGGTAAATTTGAATTCGTAGGCTCCATTGGCTCCTTTGTCGATGGTTCCATAATCGTGCAGCGTTTTTTCAAATTCAATTTTAGCCGCATTAGGATTGCTAATTATTTCAGCATCTTGTGCAACACCTGATATCACCGTCCCTGCAATAAGCGCTAAGGATAAAATCAATTTTTTCATAGTATGATAAATTTAAGTTTTGTATTGAACGGATACAAAAGTAAGAATCCATTATTATTAATGAGCAAAATACGGCTAAAATCATGACAAGTTTCAATAAATTCCCAAAACGAATTACTTAAATTTGCCGCGTTCTATAGATAGAGACTTTTGATATGGCAGAATTAGCGAGTAAATACGACCCAACTTTAGCAGAAGATAAATGGTATGCGCACTGGATGAAACACAATATGTTTCGTTCTGAGCCAGACGAAAGAGAGTCTTACACCATTGTTATACCTCCGCCAAATGTAACGGGGGTGCTGCATATGGGGCATATGTTAAACAATACCATTCAAGACATTTTAGTGCGTAGAGCCAGAATGAATGGTTATAATGCTTGTTGGGTTCCCGGAACCGACCATGCATCTATTGCTACAGAAGCTAAGGTGGTTGCCAAGTTAAAATCGGAAGGAATAGAGAAGGAAGACTTAAGCCGAGAAGATTTTCTTGATCATGCTTGGGACTGGACACATAAACATGGAGGGATTATTTTGGAACAACTAAAGAAGCTTGGAGCTTCTTGCGATTGGGAAAGAACCAAATTCACCATGGACGATGATATGACCGAAGCGGTGATTGATGTTTTTATTGATTTGTACAATAAAGGATTGATTTATCGTGGTGTAAGAATGATCAACTGGGATCCTCAGGCACAAACAGCTCTATCTGATGAAGAAGTAAATCACAAAGAAGTAAATTCTAAACTGTATCATTTAAGGTATCAGATAGAAGGTACCGAAGAATATATTGTTATTGCAACAACACGTCCTGAAACAATTTTGGGGGATACTGCAATTTGTGTAAATCCTGATGATGAGCGCTATGCAGCATTAAAAGGAAAACGTGCTATAGTCCCTATTGTAGGTCGTTCTATTCCTATTATTCACGATGCTTATGTGGATATGGAATTTGGCACTGGAGCCTTGAAAGTAACTCCAGCGCACGACATCAACGATTATGAATTGGGGATGAAGCATAATTTAGAGACCATTGATATTCTAAATGATGATGGTACTTTAAGTGAAGCGGCTCAATTTTATGTGGGTCAAGATAGATTTGCCGTACGAAAGCAGATTGCCAAAGATTTAGAAGGAAAAGGAAATTTGGTGAAAACTGAGGAGTACATGAATAAAGTGGGTGTATCTGAACGTACCGATGCTGTTATTGAGCCTAAACTATCTTTACAATGGTTTTGTAAAATGGGCGATATGGCGGATGTAGCCTTAGAGCAAGTAATGGATGATACCATTAAATTTCACCCAGAAAAATTTAAGAATACCTACCGTCACTGGATGTCTAATATCAAAGATTGGTGTGTTTCGCGTCAGCTTTGGTGGGGGCAAAGAATTCCTGCCTTCTATTTTGGAACAGGAGCTAACGATTTTGTTGTTGCCAAAACAGCAGAAGAGGCTTTAGGCTTGGCAAAAGAAAAGTCAGGGAATAGTAATTTAACCGTTGCTAACTTACGTCAAGACGAGGATGTATTAGATACTTGGTTCTCTTCTTGGTTGTGGCCAATATCAGTATTTGATGGTATTAGAAATCCAGAGAACGAAGAAATAAATTATTACTACCCAACAAGAGATATCGTTACAGCACCAGAGATATTGTTTTTCTGGGTAGCACGTATGATTATGGCGGGTAACGAATACCGCAAAGAAATTCCTTTTAAAGATGTTTACTTAACGGGTATTGTTAGAGATAAGCAAGGTCGTAAGATGTCTAAATCTTTAGGTAATTCACCAGACCCTATAGAGCTGATGAACATATTTGGAGCTGATGGTGTGCGTGTTGGGATGTTGTTAAGTTCTCCTGCTGGAAATGATTTACCATTTGACGAAAGTTTATGTGAGCAAGGAAGAAACTTTGCAAACAAAATTTGGAATGCATTCCGATTGGTAAAAGGTTGGGAAGTAGCTGATATCGCTCAGCCAGAATCTTCTAAGAAAGCGATAGTGTGGTTCGAGAACAGGTTTTTGAAGGTGTTGGCAGAAATGGAGAGTTCGTTTGACGAGTACCGTATTTCTGAGGCATTGATGAGTACTTACAAGTTGATCTGGGATGATTTCTGTTCATGGTACCTAGAGATGATCAAGCCGGCTTATCAGAAGCCAATAGATCAAATAACATTAGATGCTACAATTGTAATTTTCGAGAAATTACTGAAAGTCTTGCATCCGTTTATGCCTTTCTTAACAGAAGAGCTTTGGAGTTTGATTAGACCAAGAGACGAGAAGGATTGTATAATGTTAGCTGAGATGCCTAAGTCAGGAGACTTGGAACAATCCGTTTTAGATTCTTTTGATGTAGCAGCTGAGGTAATTACGGGTGTCCGTAATTTTAGAAAGCAAAAGAACATTCCTAATAAGGAGACTTTAGAATTGTTTGTACAGAGTAATGATAAAGGAGCCTTTGAAAGTATTATTGCTAAGCTTTGTAATCTAGAGACTTTTGAGTCTACAAACGATAAGGTAGAAGGTGCTTATTCTTTTAGGGTAGGTTCTACCGAGTTCTTTATTCCATTGAGCGGTGCTGTAAATATGGAAGAGGAAATTGCAAAAATGAAAGAAGAATTGAAATACACACAAGGGTTTTTGACTAGTGTGATGAAGAAACTTTCGAACGAACGTTTTATGGCGGGAGCACCAGAGCAGGTGGTTGCCAATGAGCGTAAGAAACAAGCAGATGCAGAATCTAAAATTAAAATGTTAGAAGAGCGTTTGTCAGAGCTTGCATAAACAACAATCGTATATTTTTATAAGCGACCCTTTGCTGATTATAGCAGAGGGTCGCTTTTTTTATATAGTTTTATCGCATAGGATGGGAACATTGGGCTTTGGTTAGCCAGAAAAATAATAGGGCACTACAAAGAGATAGAAGCAAGTATTTTAGAGGCGAGAACAGCATTGTATCCAAAGTAGGTGAAAGGCTAGAAGGGAAAGCAAGCCCAGAGCAGTTAGCCGAAATTACACAGCGTATGTTAGCATGGAATCTTTTGAAACGAAAGAAAAATATCAGGGTCTTGATTTATGCATTGTTTGTTTCTGCTGGATGATTATGTTTTTTAGTGTGGGTGATTCGGGGAATATTTTTTGAATAGATGTGTGCCAGTACTTGAGATGTGAGAATAGATACAACAAAATATATGAAATAATTCGCACTTGCGTTAGGCGCATTAAAACATTACTTATATTTGCACTTTATTTATCATTATTATTATTACAATGGACAACGGTACAGTTAAGTTCTTCAATGAAACAAAAGGTTTTGGTTTCATCATCGAAGACGATTCAAAAAAAGAGTATTTCGTACACGCATCAGGTTTAATCGATGAGATTAGAGAAGGTGACGCAGTAGAATTTGAATTGAAAGAAGGGAAAAAAGGTTTAAATGCAGTGAACGTTAAGGTTATCTAATTTTCACCCATTATATTTTTTTTAGATTCAAAACCCTGATCACGCAAGTGTTCAGGGTTTTTTGTTGTCTTATAGTTTCGAGATTTTTGGCAATAAAAAACCCCTACCATTTATGATAGGGGTTTTTAGATGTTGTAAAAGACTACTTTGTAAAAAGAATCTCTCTGTATTTAGGCAATGGCCAAAGCTCATTGTCAACAGTCAGTTCTAATTTGTCTACATGGTATCTGATTTCGTCAAAATAGGATTTGATATCATCGTGATACATACAAGCTGTTTTGGCGCTATCGTCTAATTTGTTAGCCACTTTTCTTGCAGCAATCATTTTGTCTCTGTTCACTTTAATTGCAGCGATACGTCTAGAGATTTCTTTGATCATATTGATTTGCTCAGAAGCTACTTCATTGAACTCTTCTGTAGATAGAATGTTTTTCAATCCTTGAACGTTCTCAATTAAGGTGTTCTGGTATTTTACCGCTGTAGGAATAATGTAGCTGGTTGCCATATCACCCAGCAAACGCGATTCAATCTGAATGTTCATGGTGTATTCCTCCAACATGATTTCGTAACGTGCCTCAACCTCTACGCGGTTCATTACTTTCATGTTTTCGAAAAGAGCAATTGTTTTCTCAGAAGCGTATTCAGCCATAGCAGCAGGAGAACTCTTAATGTTCTTTAAACCTCTTCCTAAAGCTTCTTCTACCCAAGGGTCACCATAACCATCACCTTCAAAACGAATCTTCTTAGATGCTTTGATGTACTCTCTTAGGATATTGAAAATTGCTTCGTCCTTTTTCAATCCACCTTTAATCAAAGCGTCAACCTCTGCTTTAAACGCAACCAATTGTTGTGCAACAACAGCATTTAATACAGTCATTGGTCCGGCACAGTTAGATAAAGAACCTACCGCTCTGAATTCGAATTTGTTACCTGTAAAGGCGAAAGGAGATGTTCTGTTTCTATCCGTGTTATCTAATAAGATTTCAGGAATCTTTCCAACAACATTTAATTTCAATTCTGTTTTCTCTTCAGGAGACATATTGCCTTCCGTTACTTTTTCCAATTCGTCAAGAACTGCTGTCAATTGAGAACCAATAAATACAGACATAATTGCAGGAGGAGCTTCGTTAGCACCTAATCTATGCTCGTTGCTTGAAGAAGCAATAGAAGCACGTAGTAAATCAGCATAATCGTGTACAGCCTTAATTGTATTGATAAAGAATGTTAAGAACTGCAAGTTGCTTTTTGGAGTCTTTCCTGGGCTTAATAAGTTCTTTCCGTTATTTGTTGCTAAAGACCAGTTGTTGTGCTTACCAGAACCGTTAACGCCTTTAAAAGGCTTTTCGTGGTTCAATACAGCTAAATTGTGCTTGCGACCCAATTTGTCCATTACATCCATCAACAATGAGTTGTGGTCAACTGCAATGTTCACTTCTTCGAACATTGGCGCTAACTCGAACTGGTTAGGAGCAACCTCGTTATGTCTTGTTCTAATTGGAATACCTAAAGCCAAACATTCTTGCTCTAAATCACGCATGTAATTTAATGCACGATCAGGAATAGAACCAAAGTAATGGTCGTCTAACTGTTGTCCTTTTGCTGGAGCATGACCAAACAAAGTTCTACCACATTGTACTAAGTCAGGACGCGCTTGAAATAATGCAATATCGATTAAGAAATATTCTTGTTCCCAACCTAAGGTAGGATTTACTTTAGTTGTCTTTTTATCGAAGTACTGACAAACGTCTGTTGCAGCTTTGTCGATAGTATGCAAAGCGCGTAACAAAGGAGTTTTATGGTCTAATGCTTCGCCTGTATACGAAACGAATACAGTAGGAATACATAATGCAGTTCCAATTACAAATGCCGGAGATGTAGGGTCCCATGCAGTATAACCTCTAGCTTCAAAGGTATTTCTGATTCCTCCATTTGGGAAAGAAGAAGCGT
>JBLHRE010000022.1:0-17888 GCA_047625765.1 Flavobacteriales bacterium | reverse complement strand
GAAGGCGACCTGTATATCTTTGGAGCATTAACAAATTGGGAAATACATCCAGAGGCGAAACTAAAATTCAATAGAACTGCAAAGGCTTATGAGACTAGCATATTGCTTAAACAGGGTTATTACAACTACGAATATGCTTTAGTGCCTATCTATAAAAACACTATTGACAATACGTATATAGAAGGAACCCATTTTCAAACAGAAAACGAGTACAGTATTTTTGTTTATAATAGAAATTCGAGCGAACAGTACGATAGATTAATAGGAATGAAACAATTGAGCACAGGGGGTATTTTTTAGATATTTTTTGTAATTTTAAGGTATGGTAACAGCAATAACAAAAGGAATTCAAATATCGGTGCAAACACAATACCGTGGTTGCTTTAAAAAAGGCAGTAGCAAACGCTTTGTTTTCTCCTACGATATTACCATTGAAAACCACTCAGACCACCCGGTACAATTACTGGGAAGACATTGGATTATAAGTGATAGTATGCACGCCCAAGAGCATGTAAAAGGCGAAGGTATAATAGGAGAAAAACCAGTAATTATGCCTGGCAAATCACACTCATATCAAAGCGGATCTCACCTAAGATCTACACTTGGAGCCATGAAAGGAACTTACTTAATGCAACGCATGTACACGGATGAAAAGTTCCATGTACGTATTCCTACCTTTCAACTCTCAGCTCCTTTTAGTTTAAACTAAACTGGAATTGTAGCAATTACTACGCCTTGAATCTTAAAATCGTTGGTTAAAATTATTGGCTGATGATTTGGGTTATCCGACTTAGGCTTTAACACCACTGTATCGCCATTGTGTTGGAAAATCTTAATCGTTGCTTCATCATCGATTAATGCGACTACTTTATCTCCGTTTTGGGCTGTTACTTGCTTTCTTACCAACACCAAATTACCTAGCTGAATTCCAGCTAAGTTCATAGAATCGCCATTAGCACGTAGCAAAAAATACTTTTCTGAAGGCTTTATCAATTTCAAAGAAACTGGAATAAATCCTTCTATATTTTCTTCTGCAAACAGAGGCAAACCACAGGATGCTGAACCTACCAAGGGGATCTTTACGGTTTGTTCATTATCCAAACCTTCTAATTTAAAATCAGACAATTGCATGCTGCCATCTCCCCTCTTTTGAAGTACCCCTTTACTTAAAAGTGTATCAATAATAACTGATGCTGACCTTGGAGACTTATACCCCAGCTCGCGCATTAAATCTCTTACAGAAGGTGTTTGGCCGCTATCCATCAAGCTATTTCGAATAACTCCAATGGCTTGAATTTCTTTTTGTGAAAAGTTCTTTTGCATACGCAATTATACAACTGTATTTTTTATCCTGCAAATTTATTTTATAGAGTCATGAATATGGCATTAAAATGTTCTTGATCAGCTGATAAACAAGCTTTGAACCGAAACTTTAACATTTAACCTCCATCTTTTAACAAAATGTGCTTTACAAGCCTATCTTCAGCGAATATTTTTGTGTCCAACAAATCAAAATTTCAAAATACATAATTCGACTAATAATATGGAAACACAAACCCTGTCTTCTTCTGCAGACATTCAGGCATTAAACGAGCGAATCAAATCAGAATCTGGATTTATTGATTTGTTGCGTATGGAAATGAATAAAGTAATTGTTGGGCAGCACGGTATGGTCGACAGCCTTATTATTGGTCTTTTAGCAAATGGTCACATTTTGCTAGAAGGTGTTCCTGGATTGGCAAAAACACTTGCCATAAACACTTTGGCTAAATGTGTAAACGGAGACTTTAGTAGAATTCAGTTTACGCCAGACTTATTACCTGCCGATGTTATTGGCACACAAATTTATAGCCCGAAAAACGAAACCTTCTCTATTCGAAAAGGACCCATCTTTGCAAACTTTGTATTGGCAGATGAAATCAACCGTTCTCCTGCAAAGGTGCAGTCGGCCTTGTTAGAAGCCATGCAAGAGCGCCAAGTAACTATTGGTGATGAGACTTTTGTTTTGCCTGATCCATTTTTAGTGATGGCAACGCAAAACCCGGTAGAACAAGAAGGCACCTACCCGCTTCCTGAAGCTCAGGTAGACCGTTTTATGTTAAAAATTGTTTTGGACTACCCTTCGCAGGCAGATGAGCAAAAAATCTTGCAAAACCATTTGTACAACGGGAACAACACAAAAATAAATGCTGTAATCCAACCAGAAGAGATCATTAAGGCCAGAAAGGTGGTGAACGAAGTGTATATGGATGAAAAAATCCAACAATACATTGTCGATATTGTTTATGCTACCCGTAAGCCCGTTGATTACAAACTACCACAATTTGCAGATTTCATCAGTTTTGGTGCTTCGCCTCGTGCAACTATTGCCTTAGCATTAACAGCAAAAGCACATGCTTTTTTGAACCATAGAGGATATGTAATCCCTGAAGATGTTCGTGCAGTATGCCCTTCTGTTTTGCGCCATAGAATTGGTCTGACTTACGAAGCAGAGGCCGAAGAAGTGAAAACCGAAGACATTATCAACGGAATCTTGAATGCAGTTGAAATTCCATAAATCATGGAAAAAGACAAGACCAAAGCACTTTTAAAAAAAGTACGCAAGCTTGAGATTAAAACCAGAGGCCTGAGCAATCAGTTGTTTTCTGGCGAATACCATTCTGCTTTTAAAGGCCGTGGTATGACTTTTAGCGAAGTACGCGATTACCAACCAGGCGATGACATTAGAACCATCGATTGGAATGTAACTGCCCGCTTCAACAAACCTTTTATCAAGGTTTTTGAAGAAGAACGCGAAATGACTGTGATGCTTTTAGTCGATTTGAGTGCCTCTGGTAATTTTGGAACACAAGAGCAGTTCAAAAACGAATTGATTGCTGAAATATCAGCTGTCATCGCTTTTAGTGCAATTCAAAATAACGATAAGGTAGGAGCTATTCTTTTTACCGATCGCATCGAAAAATTTATTCCACCTAAAAAAGGGAAATCGCATATTCTGCAGATTATTCGTGAGCTGATATCCTTTGAACCGGCTGGAAAAGGAACCGACATAAAATTGGCATTGGAATATTTAAGCAGCATTATCAAGCGTAAAAGCACCTGTTTTATGCTTTCAGATTTTAAGGACAAATTGTTTGAAACTGCTTTGAAAGTTGCCAATAGAAAACATGACCTTATTGGATTACATGTTTACGATCCAGCAGAAGAACAGCTTGGTAAATTGGGTATTGTACCCTTGCAAGATTTAGAGACAGGTAAAGTTGTTTGGCAACATACAGGCTCTAAATCCTTTCAAAGAAACTACAAAGCACAGCAGCTAAAAGCTAAAGACCAATTGAACCAAACAATGAAACGCGCAGGCGTAGATATGGCTCATATTAGCACGGCAGAATCTTATATTAAACCCATCATGAACTTGTTTAAATATCGTGAAAGCAAACGTTAAGATTTTAATAGCAATTTTGTTTTGTGTTTTAACACAAAACATTTTTGCGCAACAGGTTTCGGTAAAAATTAGTGATAATCAACTGCTTATTGGCGAGCAATTTACTTGGAACATTTCGGTGAGCATACCCCTTACCGACTCTTTGCTATGGCCAGATATAGCAAACTTATTAAGTGAGAATATTGAGGTTATTAAGGCTGGTAAAATTGACAGCAGCTTTAACAAGCAAGACATACGCATAAGAGAGTTAAACCAACAATGGGTATTAACCTCTTTTGATACCGGCTATTTTGCAATTCCTTCTATACCGTTTGTTACAAATACGGGAACATTACAGTCAGAAGGGTTAGTGGTTCGTTTTGACAATCCTATTATGGACAGTACCTCACAATTGGCTGATATTTATGGACCCATTGCAGATCCGTACAACTTCTCAGACTTTATGAGCGACTATGGTTGGTATTTGCTAGTCGCCATTTTGGTGTTGGCACTACTCTGGTATGTGTTAAGAAACTATAAGTTGTGGCAAAAAAGCCCAGAGTCTATTGTAGAGATACCAAAAGTGATTGAAGCAGCACATATTATTGCACTGCGGAAATTGCAAGAATTAGAAAAAGGACATGCCTGGGACAGTTCGGTAAAAAACTATTACAGTTCGCTTTCAGAAATTATGCGTGGTTATTTAGAGCAACGCTATCAAGTATTAGCATTAGAGCAAACAACTTACGAAATTATGTCTGCCCTATCTTTTAAACTAAAAGGTAATGGGGCCAAAGATTTGGAACAAATTCTACACGAAACGGATATGGTGAAATTCGCCAAATTCCAACCAGATGCTAGCAGACATATTCCTATTTTAAATTCGTGTATCGCATTTGTACAACAGACTCAAGAACAAGAAATTACTGTAGATGGAGGGAATAACATTTCATAGTCCGCATTTTTTATGGCTATTGGTTTTGGTGCCGGTATACCTTGTTTGGTATATCCTAAAACACCACAAGCAAACAGCCCGTATGCCCTTTAATAGTGGTGCAATACCCACCCAATCGAAACAATGGTTTTTTATTGGACAAATTCCTTTAGCCTTGCGGATGTTGGCTTTGGTAGCAATGATTATTGCCATTGCCAGACCACAAAGCTCGCTAAGCTGGGAAGAGGTAGAAACAGAAGGTATAGACATTGTTTTAAGTGTAGATATATCTGGTTCGATGATGGCCGAAGATTTAAAACCAAACCGACTAGAGGCCGCTAAAAAAGTAGCGACACAGTTTATAAACGAAAGACCCAACGACCGTTTTGGATTGGTGGTGTATAGCGCCCAAAGTTTTACCCAATGTCCGCTTACTACAGACCATGTGGTAGTAAAGGAATTGATGTCTGACATCAAAAACGGAATGATTGACGATGGTACTGCCATTGGAGAAGGTTTGGCTACCGCTGTTAATAGACTAAAGGATTCGGAGGCTATTTCTAAGGTCATCATTTTATTGACAGACGGATCTAACAATAGTGGCTCGGTTCCGCCTTTGACTGCGGCAGACATTGCCAAACTTTTTGGCGTACGCGTTTACACCATTGGCGTAGGAACTAACGGAACGGCTCCTATGAAATTTAAAGATCCTTTTGGCAGAACAGTAACCCAGCAAGTAGAGGTTAAAATTGACGAAGAGACACTTAAAGCCATTGCAAAAACAACAGGCGGAAAGTATTTTAGAGCAACGGATAATGAATCCTTAAAAGTAATCTACGAAGAAATAGATCAAACGGAAAAAGTTAAAATTGCGGTTACCGAGTACCAGCAAACCAACGAAGAGTTTGAACTATTGCTTGGTTTGGCACTTGGATTATTATTACTGGATTTTATTTTGCGTTACACCCTTCTTAAAAGTATTGTAGCATAATGATACGAGTTGAACATATAGAATGGCTTTGGGCATTGGCAGGAATTCCTCTACTGATTTTGGGTAGATGGTATTTTAAAACCTGGCGTAAAAAAACCATCAAAAAATTAGGAAATAGCAGTACCATTAACCGCTTGCTGCGCGATTATTCTGAAGGGAAAGTACGTTTCAAATTTGTAATGCTTTTATTGGCTTTTACTTTCCTGATTATGGCTTTGGCAAATCCACAAATCGGAACAAAAATACAAGAGGTAAAACGCGAGGGTGTAGACATAATTGTTGCCTTAGATGTTTCGAACAGTATGATGGCAGAGGATTTTTATCCCAACCGTTTGGAACGTGCAAAATTGGCTTTATCGCAATTAATAGATCAATTAAAATCGGACCGAATTGGGGTCGTTATTTTTGCGGGCGATGCTTTTATGCAAGTACCTATTACCAACGACTATGCTGCGGCTAAACTGTTCTTAAGCTCTATTAGTACAGATTTAATTCAGAAGCAAGGAACAGACATTGGCAATGCCTTAGAAATGGCTTTAGCTGGATTTGAAAAGGAAAGTAAAACAGAAAAGGTTGTTATTATTATTACTGATGGTGAGAACCATGAGGAACGTGCTTTAGAACAAGCTAGAGAAGCCGCGAGTAACGGAATTACAATCCACACCATTGGAATGGCAAGCATAGAGGGTGCTCCAATTCCGGTGTATAGAAATAGCAAACAAGTCGATTTTAAGAAAGACCAAGAGGGCAATACCGTTGTAAGTCAATTGAGTGAAGAAACACTGAAAGACATTAGCAGTGCTGGCGATGGAATTTATGTTAGAGCCAGTAAAAGTAATACTGGTTTGCGTTTGATTTTAAACGAGATTGCTGGCATGGAAAAAACAGAATTTGATGCTAAAATAGTAACAGATTATGAAGACCGTTTTCAATACTTTTTGTTTCCCGCAATTGTATGTTTACTCCTGTTTGATATGATTGGAACACGTAAAAAAAATAGATTGGCAAAAGTTGATTGGTTTAAAGTAAATAGCAAGTAATGAAAAAGTTATTCGTATTAATACTGCTGGCACCTACCACCCTTTTGGCTCAAAGTCAAAAGGATTTGCTGCGCGAAGGAAATGCAAAATATCAGGCCCACAGTTATACCGAAGCCGATAGTTTGTACCGCTTGTCTTTGAACAATGACGAAACCAATTACAAGGCTTCTTTTAATTTGGGCGATGCCCTGTACCGCCAAGAGAAATATGCCGATGCAGCCAAGCAGTTCGAAACTTTGGCAAAGACCGCAGAAAATCCAGAACAAAAAATTAAGGCTTTACATAATCTAGGTAATTCGCTGTTGCAAGCAGAGAAAGCCAAAGAAGCTATTGATGCATATAAGGATGTGCTAAGAATTGACTCAAAAAACAAAGAAGCCAGAAACAATTTGGCTTTGGCAAGAATGGTTCAGCAACAGCAAGAAGAGCAGGAGCAAGACGGTGATGATTCTGACGAAGATCAGGACAAGGAAGACCAAGAGAAAGAAGACGAGGAAAAGAAAGAGGGAGATCAAGACAAGGATCAAGAAGGAGACAATAAAGAAGACCCGAAAGACGAAGAAAATAAGGAAGAGGAAAAAGACAAAGGAGACGAAGAGAAATCTGACGAGGACAAAAAGGAAGAAGAAAAGAAAGACCAAGAGCAAAGCAAGGATGACAAAGGGTCTGATGAAGAAAAAGAAGGTGAAGCCGTTCCTATTCCTCAAGGAATCTCTAAAGAAGATGCCAAGCGCTTGTTAGAATCTTTAAAAGAACAAGAAGCAAAATTGCAACTAGCATTACAGAAAGAAAAAGGCAAAAGTAAGAGTGGAAAGAAAATTGAAAAAGACTGGTAGTATGAACTTAAAATACTGTTTTACGGTAATTTTAACCTGCCTTTTTAGCACTGCTTTTGGGCAACGATTCTATGCAGAAGTTAACAAACAAAAACTGGGTGTTAACGATAGGTTAGAATACGCCATTGTGCTCGAAGGCATTACAAAAGGATCTTATACTCCACCCGACTTTAGCAAGGATTTTTATGTAGTTTCTGGCCCCAATCAATCGCAACAAACAACTAATATAAATGGCGTTTCTAGTTCAGAAATAAAAATTTCGTATGTCTTAAAACCACGAAATCTTGGTCTGGTAAATATTGCACCTGCCAGCATTGATATTGATGGGAAACTTTTAAAATCTTCCGCATTTAATATTCAGGTTGTAAACCAAACCGAAGCCCAAAAAGCTGCTGTAAAAGCCGCAGAACAAGACTTATTTATTAAAGCTATTGTTAGCGATAGAGATGTTTATGTTGGAGAAGCCATTACAGTTTCTTTCAAATTATATTCGGCTGTAGATTTAGGAAGAGGAAACGAACCAATAAGCAACCCTGATTTTAATGGCTTTTGGAGCAAAAACCTAAAAGCAAATAACAGCTGGAAAAGAGAAAACTACAATGGTAGAACTTATCAAACAGCAATTATTTCTCAGTATTTATTAATTCCACAATCAGTTGGCAAACAAACTATAGAGCCATTGTATTGGAAATTTGCCGTACGCAAAAAAAGCAATAATAATAGACGAGACCCATTTGGTGGATTTTTCAATTCTTACTCAGAAGAGTCCAGAGAAATATCCAGCAAAGCAATTGCTGTAACTGTCAAAGGACTTCCTGCCAAAGGCAAACCAGAGGACTTTTCTGGTGCGGTGGGTAATTTCAACCTAAACCTTAGTGTAAATAAGAGGCAGGTGAAAGCCAACGAAGGCCTTGATTTTAAAATCAAATTAAGTGGAAAAGGAAACTTGGTATTGGTAACATTACCTAAACCAGACTTCCCCACAGATTTCGATGTTTACGATCCAAAACCAACCAACCGCATCCAGTCTTCAATGGCGGGAATGAGTGGTTCTAAGGAGATCAACATTTTAGCAATTCCTAGAATTAAAGGCTCTTATCAAATCCCTGGTTTAAATTTTTCTTTCTTTAATCCTAAGGCAGGAAAATACCAAAGCATCAAAACTTCAGACCTCAACTTAGATGTCTTAAATGGTGGTTCTGGTTCCGATGTGCAAGTATACTCTGGAGCTAACAAAACAGAACTAGAGGTGAAAAATAGGGATATCCGCTTTATTAAGACCACAACAGATTTAGTACCAGCAGAAGATCAAGGTTCTAAAACCTTGCATTATTTGTTGATGTTATTGTTGGGACCAGTACTTGTTCTGATTGCATTCATTCTTCGCAAAAAGCAAGTCTCAGAATCGGGAAGACCCATACACCAACAATCTTCTAAGGTTCGGAAATTGGCGAAGAAGCAATTGAAATCTGCCGAATTGGCTTTAAAAACCAATGATAAAGATCTCTATTATCAGAAACTGTATGATTGTTTGAACGATTACCTATCGCGCAAACTGAATATAGACAGGGCGGTTTTAACCAAAGAAACCATCAAACAAGGCTTGCTTGTCAAAGGACTGGAAAACGCAACCTGGGAAAAGGTAAATGCCGTTTTAGAAACCTGCGAAATGGCACGCTTTGCTCCTGCTGATACCGATATTCACGATATGCACAATGAAGTTATTCAGTTGATAGAAACCATTGAATCGAAGAAATAATGAAAAATATATTTTGCATTTTATTGCTAGTTATTTCCGCATTTCAAATTTCAGCTGAAGATATTATTAGCAACGAAACTTTGTTTTCTATTGCAAACGAGGCTTATAAAAACGAGGCCTATTCGGATGCACTAGAAAGCTATAAAGAACTAATGGATAATGGCAAAAGCAGTTTCGAACTGTATTACAATACAGGGAACTGCCATTTTAGATTGGGCAATTATGTAGAAGCTGTTTGGCATTACGAAATGGCCAAAAGAATTACCCCAAACAATGAAGATGTGCAAGCAAACATTGCTTTGGTCAATCGCCAGTTTGTAGACGAAATAAAGGCCTTACCAGGCATTCCGTTAAGTATCTGGTGGAACGGCTTTATTTATGGCAATGGCGCCAATTTTTGGTATGCCTTGAGCTTGCTAAGTTTGTTGGGCTGTATCCTATTTGCCATTAGCCTTTGGATTAACAATCCTGTGAAATATGTTTTAAAATACCTTTCCCTAGCAACCGTAATTGTTGGCTTATTTTCATTTTTCATCGCCATGGCCGTACAGCATCATTTCGAAAATGCGCAAGATGCCATTTTGCTTTCGAGCAATGCTGATGTCTTGAGTGAGCCAAGTAGCAATGCTTTGGAATTATTCACCATTCATGCTGGTCTAAAAATGGAGGTCTTGGAGCAGAATAAAAACTGGAGTAGGATAAAAATTGCTTCAGGAGAACTAGGTTGGATGAAAAACGAAGAAATGCGTTTGGTGCAGTAAGGTTTTAGAGTTCGTTCATATTTATTTTTAAATAAGAGCCCGAAATAAATTCACTTACTACAATCTTATTCCCTCCGCTATTAATGCCCCTTGAGGGCATTTTTTTTGGTCATTATTTGGCTTCAATCAAGACTATTATATTTTTCATTTCTATTAAGGCAATTGGAATTGATATATTGTTACTTTTACAATTGTTTCAATACAGAAAGTATGTTAACAATTGACCCTAAATAAATTACAGCCAAATATTTGCATGGTAATGCAAACATGAGTCCCAACCTAATCAACCAAATAATTATTTAATATGAAGAATTTTAACAAACAATCAACCCTATTCAGGTTGATGATGAGTATGGTGTTTTTCAGCACCATATCAATGGCTCAAATCGAACCTCCTTTTCAGGGTTGTATTCACGAACCCTGTGGACCAGAATTGATTACCAACGGAGATTTTGAAGATGGTCAAGATGCCATCATCCGCTCCGATTACAGAAAAGTAACGCGACCTACAGGTTGCGAAACCTATGCTATTCAATACAATGCTTATACCTTCCATCCCGGACAATGGGCAACCGACCATGACCATACCTATGGATCAGATAACAATGATGAACAAGGGCTGTTCTTCATTGGCGATGCTCCTTGCGATAATACTCCGAAACGTGCTTGGTACGAATATGTTACTGTAGAGCCAAATGTAACTTATGTATTTAGTGCATGGGTTAGTAATTTAAATTCGCAGAACAACCATAACAATTCGGCTTTCCAGCTTTATGCCAATGGACAAGCCCTACTTAATAACCCTGTTATAGTTGAAGAAGAAGGTACATGGACACGAATTTGTGCAGAATATGTTGGTACAGATTATATCTCTATGGAAGTTGCTATAATGGTAACTCCAACAGCAACTTTTTCAGCAACTTCTAATGATATAGTATATGTAGGTTCTGGAGGTGCTGATTTTGGATTGGATGACATTTCTTTTAGAGCAGCATCGCCTGGCGACCCAGAATTTACGTACGTACAGCCAACAGGTTGTAAAAACGAAGCTATTTCTTTTACCGCTAATTCTCAATTTGCAACGCATAACTGGGATTTTGGAACTATCAATGCATCACCAGGTACTTCTACAGATCCAAACCCTGTTGTTTCTTATGCGCTTGCTGGAACGTATGCTGTTGAACATTCTATTACATATTTAACCGGAGGTTGTACCGAAACATACATCGAAAATATCACCATAAAAGAGTGTGATGTTATTGAAGCATGCAATACAGGCTTTTCACCTTGTGGTCCGAACCTAGTGGCAAATGGTGATTTTGAATCAGGGAACAATTCTTTCAATTCTGATTTTACCTACGTACAATCTCCAGGGGGTTGCGCAAGATATTCGGTGGTATACGATGCTTACGATTTCCATCCAGGACATTGGTTTACAAGAGACGACCATACCTATGGTGCCGATGCGGTAAACAACGACAATACCGGACAATTTTTTATTGGCGATGCACAGTGCAATGCTTCTGTTCAAAAAGCTTGGTACCAGAATGTACAGGTAACGGAAGGAGAAACCTATGTTTTTAGTGCCTGGGTTTCGAATATTGGCGACACCAAATACTCGAATATTACTGCCTTTTATTTAACCGCAGGAGGGACACCATTGTTAACCAGCCCAATTGCTGTTCCTTCCGAAGGAAGAGACGGTGGAGATGCGCGTTGGACAAAAATTTGTGCCGAATATGTGGCATCACAAACTGGAACTATTCAAATTTCCATAGATGTGATTCCTACTGATGGATTAGATGCCACCAGTACTTCGTCCTCAGTAAGCCTTATTGGTGCTGATTTTGGTATTGATGATATTAGCTTTGCATCTTTATCTATTGGTGACCCACAATTCACCTATACACCAGGTCCAAACTGTGCAAACCAAGCGGTAAGTTTTACCTCTACCGCACCAAATGCTACTCACTATTGGAGTTTTGGAACCACCACAGCTACACCTTCTACTTCTTCAGATCCAAATCCTGTGGTAATTTATAGTGTTGCAGGAACTTATACCGTAACACATGAAATATCTAACGAAAGCACAGGATGTTCTTCGAAGTACAGCTCTGAAATCATTATCGAAGATTGCCCAAATACAGGAGCATGTAATACAGAGTTGCTTACCTGTGGTTACAACTTAGTGCGCAATGGTGATTTTGAAACGGGCAATGAAGATTTTTCATCCGACTATTCACTAATGAACTCTCCCGGTGGATGTGCTAGATATGCTGTGGTATATAACGCATATACTTTTCATTCTGGACACTGGTTTACAAGAGATGATCACACCTATGGTCCAGATAACATCGAAAGAGATTCTATTGGCCAGTTTTTTATTGGCGATGCACAATGCAACGCAAGAGATGTAAGATACAGAGCATGGTACCAAAATATTGATGTTGCGGCTGGTGAAACTTATGTATTTAGCGCATGGGTTTCTAATCTTGACAATGACATTTACAACAACAATGCTGCGTTTAACCTTATTGCAGATGGTACACCTTTATTAGCGCAACCATTTGTTATTACCTCTGTTGGCACAGCAAACGAAGGGCGATGGTCTCAAATCTGTGGAGCGTTTGTTGCTACTGCAACAGGAACAATAGAAATATCTATTGATGTTATTCCTTCCGTAGAAATCCCTACCTCACCTATAGCTTCAGCAGCCTCTATGCTTGGAGCTGACTTCGGTTTAGATGATATTTCCTTTATGGGGACTTCTACTGGCGATGCCGGATTTACGAGCTTGATGGGAGCTCCATGTACTAAGACAGTAAACTTCATTTCAAATCAGCAAAGTCCAAACTGGCAACATAGCTGGAGTTTTGGTGATGGCAATGGAAGTTCTCTTATAAACCCAAGTAACACTTACGTTAATGGAGGAACATACCTTGTAAGACATGCTATTAGAAACATTTATACAGGATGTCGTTTCAATTTTGACACAGAAGTTAGCATTCTTGACTGCTTGCCTAATTGCGAAATTGAATCAGATTTTGATGTGAGATCTTATTCTATTAACCCACTGGCAACTAAAGTTATGAATGTTGAATTTGAAGCACAACCAACAACCAATTACATTACCAATGTTACTGGGTATTCATGGACATCTACAGGAACTCCAATGGTTGGAACAGGAGCTACTTATTCTGCCGAATTCGTAAGGGTTTCTACAAGTCAAACTACTTTGGCTTTGGTAAACTTATGTGTTTACGGTACGGCAAGCGATCCTGACTTAGGTCCTGGTGCTAGCACGTGTAGCGATTGTGACTGTAAAGTATATGACGTTTCTGGAAATGCTCCACAATACGTAAGGCCATGTACTCAAAAAGAAGTACACGAATTGCTGAATATTCCATTACCTAGAGTTGCTGGCGAAGTTGAAGAACAGCAAGCACTAAAAGTAATTGCTGCTCCAAACCCATTTAGCAATACTGTTTCTATTAACATGGAACATTTAAACGGTAGCGATTTGAGAATGGAAGTGTACGATTTAACAGGTAGATTGGTGGAAACACTGTTCAATGGTTCGGTTGAAAACAATCAATTCCAATACAGATGGTCGCCACAAGGCAACTTGCAAGAAGGAGTATATCTTCTAAAAGTTCAGAATGGAAGTACCTTAATCAATCACAAATTATTTTTGAGTAAGTAATCTTATTTCAAATACCTACAAAAGAGGGGTGCTGTTTAGCACCCCTCTTTTTTTATCTACTGAAACTCGTCCAAGTCTCTTCTTTCTTTTTTGGTAGGACGGCCCAATCCTTTTGCTCTTGGAATTATCCCTTTTACGCCTATTCCTTGTAAGCGTTTGTTTTCTTCAATCATTTCGGCAGGCGTAATATCGGTATAGCACAATTGCGCTTCTGGTGCCCCTACCCTTTTTTCGATGATTTTTTCTGCCCTGTAGAGATACTTCTGGCGGACACGCACAAACTGAACTTCCATGCCCACTACTACCTGAAAAGAAGATTTCACCTTATTGCCATTGACTTTTACCTTACCCGAATCGCAAGACTTACCTGCCAAGGTTCGGGTTTTGTAAGCCCTAATACTCCACAACCACTTGTCTATACGGGTTTTGTTCAGTTCTGCAATCATCAAGGAAATGTACGTTGAATAATTTACCTTGCTTAAACCTTTTACAATTTCTTACATCTAAGGTGCATACACCAAAATGAACCAAGAAAAACACATCCTATCGCTCATCAAAAAAAAGCCCGAAGTGGCTTTTAACAGTATTGTCGATGATTATACCGAGAAGCTGTATGTTATTATTCGGAAGATTGTGGGCAACCACGAAGATGCCGATGATGCCTTGCAGAATACCTTTATCAAGGTCTGGAAAAACCTCTCGACATTTAAAGGAGAATCTCAATTGTATTCGTGGTTGTACCGCATAGCCCATAACGAGGCTTTGGCACTTATCCGCAAACGAAAAGCTATGAGCTATAGCGAGCAAGCGCTTTTCAAGCAAATGGCACATTCCTTTATCGACCATGAGCAAACCATCGAAAAATTAGAATTGGCTATTGCGGCACTCCCACAAAAGCAAAAACAAGTATTCGAACTGCGCTATTACCACGATTTGCCCTTTAAAAAAATGTCTGAAGAATTGGAAACCAGCGTAGGCGCTTTAAAAGCCTCTTACCACCATGCCGTAAAGAAGATCGAAAAAATAATATTAGAAGCTTAAACCTTTTCTAAACCCAAGCATCTAACAAGTATCATGCAAGAATCAAAAAGCAATATCCATAAGAATCCTTTCGAAGTGCCTCAAGGCTATTTCGAAGCAAGAAAAGTAGCCTTAAAAAAAATCCCTACAGTAAAAACTGCAAAGCGCAGATTGTGGGTTTCTATTGCGGCCACAGCCGCCTGTTTGGTCTTTATAATCCTTATTACAGGAAAAGAAAATACGGGACCAAGCTCCAGTGATATATTGGCTTCCTATCTTTTAGAAGAGGGCTATTTGGATTATAGTACCAGCGAGCTTGAAACGTATTATTTGGATTACACCGCCAACAGCACTGCCAATGATATTGAAGAGTCTATTTGGCTAGAAAGCATCGAATTAGAAACAATTTATCAATACCAACTAAACAATTAATAGTATGAAAACGCAATCTATTTTTGGTCTGATATTGGCCTCGCTTATCTCTATTAGCACCTACGCACAAGATGTACCACGCGTAATGGAGAAACAAAAACACCGCATAGAGACGAGAGAAAAAATGGAAGCTATGAAAACAGGCTACTTTACCAATAAATTGGATTTAGACGCTAAAACTGCGGCTAAATTCTGGCCTGTTTACAATGCACACCAAAAAGAAATGAAGGCTTTGAGAAGGCAACATCGATCTACCATGGAAACTGCACATAATAATTGGGCAAATTTATCGGACAAAGAAAAAGAGGACTTATTGCAATCTCGTTTCGATTTGCAGGCATCCGAATTGGACCTGCAACGTGGGTATCATAAAAACTTTAAAGAGGTATTGACCCTAGACCGAGTAGCCAAATTGTACAAAGCAGAAGAAAGCTTTAAAAAGCATTTGATGCAAGAAATGCGCACGCATAGAAAAGAAGAAAGAGGTCAGCGCCATTAAGAGCATTAGCCTCATTTAACATTTTGTAAAACCGAATTTGTATTCTTGCGAATTCGGTTTTTCTATTCCCTTTTCAACCATAATAAAAACAAAATATGATTCTAAAATATGCACCATTAATAGCTCTTATACTATTCATTTTTACTTCTGCTTCCCATGCTCAGGTAAGTAATCAATGGGGACCTGATGGTTTTATTACAATTGAAAACAATTCTGGTGGGTTTAATGCCAACCTAGAAAGCGGAGATCGATTTAGCAGAGACCACGACCAAGCAGGAGATATTGATGGTGATGGAATAATAGACTTGGTTGTTGGAGCTAGATCTGATGATGATGGCGCTACAGATGCTGGAGCGGTGTATATTTTGTTTATGAACAGGGATGGCACCGTTAAATCCAACCAAAAAATTTCTGCGCTCGAAGGTGGATTTACAGACACACTTAGTGCGGGTGCATTTTTTGGATATGGTGTTGCAGGTATAGGAGATTATAATGCGGATAATGTACCCGATATTGCTGTTACGGCCCATGGACTGATCTATATCATCCATTTAAACAGCAACGGAACCGTTAAAAGCATGGTGAAAAACCTGAATATAAACTCCCAAGGGTTATCTGCTATTGGTGACCTAAATAATGATGGTAGAATAGATTTGGTTGCCTGCCAACCTACCTCCAACCAAGGCGGTAGCGCAAGGGGAGCTATTCAATTGCTGTTTTTTAATTCGGCATCAAAGGTGATCAATTCGGAGACTGTAGACATTAGTTCTACCCAAGGTGGATTTGGGGAAGGATTACAAGACAACGATCGTTTTGGAGGAAGAGAAGTTGCCCTGTTAGGTGATATAGACCAAGATGGAACAAAAGAATTGGCAGTAGGGGCTTTTATGTCTGATGGCGGCAAAGGAGCTATTTGGATTCTATCATTAGACAGCACCAACTTTAATGTAGTGTCAAAAGTGAAAATTGCGGAAGGCTTGAATGGCTTTACCGACACCCTAACCAATGGCTCTAATCCTAATGGTACCAGCGGTGCTAGTTTTGGACATGCCTTGTGCCAAGTTGGAGATTTAAATGGTGATGGAGTACCCGACTTAATGACCGGAGCCAATCAACAAAATGAAGGATGGGGCTATATTTTGTACTTAAATCCAGATAAAACAGTAAAAACCTTTACCCGAATAAACAATATGGATGGAGGGTTTGGATTGGAACTAGAAGCTGAAGAACGCTTCTCTCGCTCTATTTCGTTTGTAGGAGACCTAAGAGGTGATGGTAGCATTGCCATAAATTATGGAGGCGGTGCTGGTGGCACTGGCACCTTGTATTTGTTGTTTCTAAAACCGTGTGATTTTGTGCAAGAAGAAGGATACCAGCGCTGGAGCAATGGGACTATTTTATTTTCCAATTGGAATCATCCTACCCAATCACTTACCAGCGACTCATTAACTTTTGAGCAATGCACGTTTAAAGCCTTTGAAACCGATGCCGCTTATATGACCTATAACTTTAACGATGGTAGATGTATCTGTATGGATTCTACTGCTGTTTTGGTGAATAGCACCGAATTGAGCAATGCATTTACAAACCAATGTTATAGCGGTTTTCAAACCACAAGCATTAGCGAAAAGGATACCGAAAATCAATCCATTATTTATCCCAATCCAACACCAACAACATTTACATTTAAAACCATTGCAAGCTCTTTTACCGCAGAAGATGTACTTCAGGTATACTCCATTTTAGGGGAAAGCCTCTTAACCAAAAGAATTTCCTCAAGCCAAACAGCAATAGATGTATCGCGTTTCTCGGCAGGGACTTACATCATTACCACAAAAATAAATGGGCGCTATAAGACCTATAAGCTGATGAAGGAATAAGTGCAATTAAACCTTAACTATAAAAGACTTCACTAAAAACCGAATTTGTATTCTTGCGAATTCGGTTTTTTTTTATGGCTCTCGAATCTCAAACTCTGAACTCTAAACATTTCTTATATTCACAGCTCTATTAACCCAAACCTCTAATTACCAACAGCACATTTTTTTAGGGGTGTAATTGTGAATCTTATAACAGATATATGTCCATATGGACATATCCATACCTTGTGTGCAATGGGTGTTAAACCCAAAAGCTGACCTTGGCATGGCATAACTACTCTTTAAAGAAAACTCACATAATCACTGGTTTTTCAATCTGATTAAATCAAACAATCAACTTTTCAATGTCTTTTTCTATATTTAAAGGTATCGTAATAGGAGCATATCTTTTCACAACATTTCCTTCTTTATCAATCAAAAATTTTGTGAAATTCCATTTTATTTTTTTTCCTAAAAACCCACCTTTTTTACTTTTTAGAAAGGTAAAAATGGGGTGTTCGTTTTTGCCGTTTACAGCTATTTTTTCAGTAAGTTGAAAAGTAACTCCGTGGTTTAATTGGCAAGTTGCCTCTACTGTTTCGTTAGTTTCTGGCTCTTGGTTAAGAAATT
>JBLHRE010000021.1:0-18309 GCA_047625765.1 Flavobacteriales bacterium | reverse complement strand
CCCTAGCAAAAGATTTTACCGTTCTTTCTGAAGTTGGTTCTAAAGATTCTGAGAAGCTTATTGCTCCTTATCGTTGGATTGAAATGATGGAACACGAATTGCAGGCAGGTGCTTGGAAAGTAATTGCCGAAGCTAGAGAAGGTGGTAATGTTGGAATCTTTCAAAAATCAGGTGAAGTTCGCTCTGATTTAATAGAAGAAATATTAACGAAAATCGATCGTGGAAGCATTTTATGGGAAGCTCCCTTAAAATCGCAACAAGTTTGGTTTTTAAAGCTTATCGGTTCTGACGTAAACCTCGGAAACATTGCCTATGATGAGGTAATACCCTTAGAATGTTTGCGTCTAGGATTAAGAGGAGATACATTTTTCGATTCACTACCTAGTGAATTTATTAAATAAGAAACGTATGAAAGCTATAACCGCTGAAGAACTGCAAATCCAATTGGATAGCCGTAAGGATATTCAACTAATAGATATACGTGAGAAATACGAATTTGAAGATGGACATTTAAATGCCATCAACATTCCTATGGATTCTGTTATAGATAATTTGGATAAAATAACGAAAGACAAACCCGTGATTATTTATTGCAAGAGCGGTAAACGCGCAAGTGCAATGGTTTATATGCTAGAGAAAATGTATAGCTTCGAAAATCTTTTGATTTTAGAAGGGGGCTACGATGCATTTGTCGCACAACCTGTTTAATACATTTTAATGAAGGCAGAACGTAATTTAACCGACTATTTCTGGATTGGTTTAAAAGGCTTTGCCATGGGTGCTGCAAATGTGATTCCTGGTGTTTCTGGAGGTACAATAGCACTTATTACTGGAATTTACGAGGAGTTCTTAATGACACTTAAAAGCGTTAATTTAAAGGCTTTTAAGTTGTTTTTCACTTTTCAATGGACCGCCCTTGCAGCCCATATCAATATTAAATTTTTAGCAAGTATTTTAATAGGAACAACTGTAAGCCTATTTACAATTGCTAAACTATTTAAATATCTATTTGCCAGTCATCCCATTCAGATTTGGGCTTTCTTTTTTGGCTTAATACTTGCCTCTGTTTACTTTATAGGTAAAACTGTTTCTAAATGGAACGTTGCTTCATTCGCATTTTTATTGCTGGGAGCTACTATAGCTATTGGCATTTCCTTTTTAGAACCTGCCTCCGAGAATACACATTGGCTGTACATTTTAATTTGCGGGGTAGTTGGTATTTCTGGAATGATGTTACCTGGTTTGTCTGGTTCCTTTATTCTAATTCTAATGGGGAATTACGAGTTGCTAATGGTAAAGGCTATTGCAAATCTTAACCTATGGCATATTGTATTATTTGGTGCGGGATCTATTGCTGGATTAATGGTATTCTCTCATATTCTTACCTGGATATTACATCGTTATAAAGATATAACCATTGCACTTCTAACAGGTTTTGTATTTGGCTCGCTAAATATAATTTGGCCTTGGAAAGAAATAGCTGCTTATCAAACAAAGGCCAATGGAGACATTGTACCTATCAAGTATGACAAATTCTTTCCTACCGAATTTGATTCGTATACCCTATTGGCATTTGGAATTATGATTTCAGGTATCGTATCAATCTGGATGATTGAGTATCTCGCAAATAGAAATAAAAAAATATAAAAATGCGCTCATTTGGTCTTATTGGGCGTGACTTAAGTCATTCTTTTTCAGCTTCCTATTTTACAAACAAATTTGCTTCGGAAAATATTCTTGATGCAAATTACTGCAATTGCCCAATTCCGAAAATTTCTGGTTTCCAATCATTATTGAAACAAAAAGATTGGGCTGGCTTTAATGTTACAATTCCTTACAAAGAAGCTATTATCCCTTACTTGGATGAGCTTTCTGAGACCGCTAAAGCAGTTGGAGCTGTAAATACGGTTTGTTTTAAAGATGGAGAAACCATCGGACATAATACCGATGTATACGGTTTTTCACAATCGATAAAGCCTTTTCTGGAGTCTCAACACGAACGTGCTTTGATTTTAGGAACAGGAGGAGCAGCAAAAGCCGTTGCCTATGCCTTGTCTAAATTGGGTATTCAAATCTATTTTGTTTCCAATTCTAAAACTGCTCAAAATATTTTCTCATACAAAGATTTGAATGTAGAGATGCTGAGTCATTTTAAACTAATTATAAACACAACACCAGTAGGTACAGCACCTAACATAGAAGAAAAAGCTCCCATTCCTTACGATGGAATTGGAACTTCGCACCTATTATTTGATTTAATTTACAATCCCGAAACGACAGCATTCTTAAAAGAAGGCATAAATCGAGGAGCATCGATTTGCAACGGATTAAGTATGTTACAATTGCAAGCCGAAAAGTCTTGGGAATTGTGGATTACTTAAGCCTATTCACTAAATTTGCTGTCCCAGAATTATTAAAACATGCAAGCCATTACATTGATGACTGAAGAAAAAGATATGGTTCAAGAAAATGAACTAACAAGCACAAACGTAAGCCTTAAAGAGGATCCAAAGAAAATGAACCCATTATTGGACTTGGATAGTTATACAAAAATGAGCCACGAACAGCTTTTCGAAACTGCTCAAACGCTTATTAAAACTGAGCCAATTCAGCACATTAAAAAGCAAATAGATGCTATAAAAGCGTTGTTGTTTACTGGTCTTGCTACTGAGCGTAAAGCCAAGCAAGAAGAGTTTACTGCTACTGGAAATGCAGAAATGGACTTTGAATTCATTCAGCCTTTAAAAGAAAATTTCAAAACTTTTTTAGATGATTTCAAAAAGAAACGTGATGCTTATTATTCGCAATTAGAGGAGCAACAAAAGCAAAACTTGAGTATTCGTTTGGGTTTAATCGAAGAGTTAAAGGCTTTGGTTGATACAGAAGAAACAATGGCTGTAACTTATAATAGCTTCAAGGATATTCAAGAACGTTGGAGAAACGCTGGTTATGTGGCTAAGGCTGATAGCAGTGATGTTTATAAAACTTATCACCACCATGTAGAGAACTTTTACGATTACGTAAAAATTAACAAAGACCTTCGTGACCTCGATTTCCAGAAAAACTTGGAGCAAAAAAATGAAATTATTGCTAAAGCTGAAGCTTTATTAAGTGAAAACTCTATCAATAAAGCATTTAAGCAATTGCAAAAATTACACAAGGTTTGGAAAGAAGAAACTGGGCCTGTTGTAAGAGAAATGCGCGAAGAAACTTGGAACCGCTTTAGCGAAATTACCAAACTAATTCATGACAAGAGACATGCTTTCTTGGAGCAACAACGTAATAAGCAAAAAGAAAATCTGGTTGCCAAAGAAGCTTTATGCGATTTATTAGAAGCTATTGATACCTCTGCTCTAAAATCGAGCAAAGAATGGAAGGAATTGGATGAACAGTTGGATGCAAATGTATCCAATTGGAAGAGAATTGGATATGCTCCTGAAGAATCTAACGATGCTGTTTGGGAGCGTTTTAGAACGGCTCAAAAAAATATTCGCTCTGCAAAGAATGCTTTCTATAAAGAATTAAAAAGTGGATTTGCCGATGCACTTGCAAAACTGCAAGACCTTGTAAATCAGTCTGATGCTCTAAAAGACAGTACAGATTGGAAAGAAACAGCTAACGAGCTTAAGGGATTGCAAGCAAAATGGAAAACCGTTAAAGGTGCTCCAAGAAAAGATGCTGATAAATTGTGGACCAAATTCAGAACGGCTTGTAATGCCTTTTTTGATGCAATGCAAGCACATTCTGATGAAAAGGACAAGGCTTTTGAAGCTAACGCAATTGCCAAAGCCGATTTCTTAGCTAAGATTGGTAAAGAAAAATTATCAGAAAGTCAATCAGAAGTTTTAGACCTTTTAAAATCTTGGCAAGCAGCATGGAAAGGTTTAGGGATAGTACCTAAGTCTAACCGTACAATCGAAGACGATTTTAGAAACTTTATTAGCTCTTGTTTCGATAAATTAAACTTGGATAAAACGGAAGTTGAAAAATTGAAATTGAAAGCTAAAATTGAGCAATGGAAGAATGACGACCAGCTTGATATGATTTCAAAAGAACAAGACTTTATCCGTAGAGAAATCACAGATTTAAGTGCCGAAGCTTCTCAATTGGAAGCTAATATTCAGATGTTTAACACTAAAAGTGGTAAACCAAATCTTTTGGTTGCAAGCGTTCAGAAAAACATAGACAAACAAAGAAAGGATATTGACTTCTTAAAAGAGAAATTGATTTGGATTAAAACTTTTTCCAAAGATCCTATACAAGACTAAAACATAAAACTTGGACTTTAAAATTGTTTCAGATTTCCTCCCTACGGGCGATCAACCAGCTGCAATAAAGCAG
The DNA here is from genome assembly GCA_047625765.1 of Flavobacteriales bacterium. GTDB lineage: Bacteria > Bacteroidota > Bacteroidia > Flavobacteriales > JBLHRE01 > JBLHRE01. Next base: position 13,968 of record JBLHRE010000021.1, on the reverse strand, counting down.
TTAGTTGAAGGTCTTAATGCCGATGAAAAATATCAAACCTTATTAGGGGTAACTGGGTCTGGAAAAACCTTCTCTGTTGCAAATGTCATCAAAGAAGTTAATCGTCCTACACTTATACTAAGCCATAACAAAACTTTGGCAGCGCAGCTTTATGGAGAGTTCAAACAATTCTTCCCAGAGAATGCTGTCGAGTATTTTGTTTCTTATTACGATTATTATCAACCAGAAGCTTACTTACCCGTAACGGGTACTTTTATAGAAAAGGATATGTCTATCAACGATGATATTGAAAAGTTGCGATTAAGCGCTACTTCTTCTTTATTATCGGGCCGGAGAGATGTTATTGTTGTGGCTTCTGTTTCGTGTATTTACGGCCTGGGAAATCCAGAAGAGTTCAATAATAATGTTGTTGATCTAGAAGTTGGACAATTGGTAAGCAGAAATGCTTTGTTACACCGATTTGTTGCTTCGCTATATGCTAGAACTGAAACCTTGTTAGAAAGGGGCCGCTTTAGAGTTAAGGGCGACACGGTGGATGTTTTCCCTGCATATGCAGACATTGCCTATAGAATTAGTTTTTGGGGAGATGAAATTGAATCTATGCATAGTTTCGACCCTGTTAACAACGCTAAAATTGAAGATTTTAAGCAATTGCGAATCTATCCCGCCAATATCTTTGTTACCTCACCAGACAAGCTAAAACATGCCATACATCAAATTCAAGATGATATGGTAAAGCAAACCGAATACTTTAGAGAAACGGGTAAAAATCTTGAAGCCAAACGGATAGAAGAGCGTACCAATTACGATTTAGAAATGATTCGTGAATTAGGCTATTGTTCTGGCATCGAGAATTATTCGAGATATTTAGATGGTAGAGCTCCAGGCTCTAGACCTTTCTGTTTGTTGGATTATTTTCCCGATGATTTTTTAATGGTGGTTGATGAAAGTCATGTAACCATGCCACAGATTCGTGCAATGTACGGAGGAGATAGAAGTCGAAAAGAAAATTTAGTAGAATATGGTTTTCGCCTACCTGCTGCCATGGACAATAGGCCTTTAAAATTCGAAGAATTTGAAGAGTTAACAGATCAAACCATTTATATATCGGCCACACCAGCCGATTACGAGTTAGAGAAATCTCAAGGAATTGTTGCCGAACAAGTTATTCGTCCAACAGGGCTTTTAGACCCAATAATAGAAGTACGTCCTAGTAATAATCAAATTGACGATTTACAAGAGGAAATTCAATTGCGTTTAGCTAAAAACGAGCGTGTTTTGGTAACAACACTTACCAAACGTATGGCAGAGGAGTTAACCAAATACTTAACTCGATTTAATATTAAATGTCGTTATATCCACTCTGATGTGGATACCGTAGAACGTGTAGAAATAATGCGTGACTTGCGTCTTGGCTTATTTGATGTTCTTATTGGGGTAAACTTATTAAGAGAAGGATTGGATTTACCAGAAGTATCTTTGGTTGCCATATTGGATGCCGACAAAGAAGGATTTTTACGTTCGGAAAGATCTCTTACACAGACCGCAGGTAGAGCTGCAAGAAATGTAAATGGCTTGGTAATTATGTATGCTGATAGGATTACCAACAGTATGGAAAAAACCATTAGCGAAACCGAAAGAAGGAGAATAAAACAGCTGGCTTACAACGAAAAACACGGTATTACTCCTACGGCTTTAAAGAAGAGCAAAGAGAGTATTCTCCGCCAAGGAGCAATTATTGGTAGCAAATACCAAGATGGATCAGAAGACCACCAAAAAGCCGCTGAAAGCAAACCGGTTTATCAAACCAGACAGCAAATGATGGACGCTCTGATCAAGGCAAAAAACGAAATGACCAAAGCTGCAAAAGCATTCCAATTTGTTGAAGCTGCGAAATTAAGAGACGAAGTTAAGGAGCTTGAAGGAAAACTGATGAACGTGAATTAATTCTCTTAGCATTAGATTTAAAAAAGGCTGTGCTGGTAATAACCAACACAGCCTTTTTCTTTCTAATATATTTGGTTTACTATTGCTGCTTCTTGATTTTATCTTCTTTAGAAAGTCCTTCTAAAACTTCGATAAAAATACCGTCTGACAGACCTACCTTTAAATCCCTCTTTTCAAATTCTTGCTCTCCAATTTGCACTTCTATGTAAGGCATTTTGTCCTTGTCGAATAAAAGTAGTGCTTCGTTTAAACCCAGTACATTTTCTCTTTTATCTAAAACGATATCTGCATTAGCACTGTAACCCGCACGTATGTATGAATCTTCTTTCAGCTTCATTTTTGCTCGAATCTCGAACTGGATCGCACCATTGTCTAAAACTCCTTTTGGAGAAATGTATTCCAAAATGGCCGCAAATTTCTGATTCTCGATAGCACCAATATTAATTATAAGCTCCATTCCCTCGCGAATTTTACCTACTTCGGATTCGTCTACTTTCCCTTCAAAAATCATATCACTTAAATCGGCTACAGAAGCAATGGTAGTACCTTCATTAAAGTTATTGCTTTCAATTACCGAATTTCCTTCTTCAATAGGAACATCCAAGACAGTTCCTTCTACCGTAGAACGAATCAAGGTATTTGCAGTTCTTCCAGCCTTTTTTGTAGCTCCTTCTCTAATAATCTGAAGGTTACCTTTAGCAGCCTCTAACTCTTCTTTAGCACTCTCGAAATTCAATTTAAACTGCTGATACTCTGCTTTTGCTATAATACCCGATTTGTACAGTTTCCCATTACGGTCGAAATTCTGATTGGCATCGTTGAAATTAATCTGAGCACGGTTTAGTCTGTTTTCAGCATTGTTCAAACTAAGCATATCAGGAATAACTTGAACCTTGGCAATTAAATCGCCTTTCTTCACTTTATCTCCCGCTTCAACATAAATCTCTTGGATAATTCCAGAAACTTGTGGCTTGATCTCAATTTCCTTTCTAGGAACAATAGATCCGGTTGCCACAGTCTTGTTGATAATATTTCTTTGCTCCGCATTTGTTGTTTCAAAAACAACTGGTGCTTCTGCTGATTTCTGGTACAAAAACCACAATGTCCAAAAAAACAAACCTACCACTACTAATAGTAGTAGAATTCTTAAAAAACCTTTCATCTATACTTGTATTTATTCTGTTCTTAATGCTTCAACAGGTTTAATTCTTAAAGCTCTACGTGCTGGTAAAAATCCTGCAAAAGTACCACACACAACCAAAACTAATAAGGAGTAAACAACGACATCAATGTCAATTCCTGGATGCTTAAACATTCCAGAACCTTCACCAATAATCAAATTGACTCCTTCTAATAAAAATACACCAGCCAATACCCCGAAGTAACCAGCCAGTCCTGTCAATACCACGGCTTCTTGAATAATTTGAGTAATAATGGCTATAGGCCTTGCTCCAATAGCTCTCCTCACTCCTATCTCTTTCGTACGCTCCCGAACTACAATCAACATAATATTACTTACCCCAATCACTCCTGCAAGTAAAGTTAATATTCCAACAAACCAAGTCAACATTTCTATTCCATCAAACATTCCTGTCATCTGAGTGAAACGCTCCTCCATATTAAATCCACCAAATGCACGCGGGTCTTTTGGATGTACTTTATGTCTTCTTTTTAAAACATCGTGCACCTTTGCTTGTAAAGCTGTACCGGTAATATTGGCTTTAGTGGTCATAGAAAACCAAGAAACACGATTGCCATAATTAAATGCTTTTTGAAAAGTGGTAAAAGGAATATAAATGGTCTGAGTCTCCTCTTCGGCTTGTTCTCCCGTACTGTTGGTAGAGTAGACTCCAACAACAGTAAAATAAACTCCATTAATCTGAACATGCTGGCCGATAGGGTCTTCTCCTTTCTCGAACATGATATCGTAAACTTTGGTACCTATAACACATATCTTACGTTTGTCACGCATATCCAAATCATTGATAAATCTTCCTTTATCAATGTTCATAGGATTGATATGTATTACTTCGGGATAATCTCCAAAAATGCTGAATGCACCTGTTTTACCTTCTCGTACCACATTATTGCTACCCCTAAACCCACCTAATTGGTTTCTTGGCGCTAGATATTCTATTTCTGGGACATTATTTTCGATATATGCCACATCTTCGTTGGTCAATTGAATTCTCCTTCCTTTAGGCAATCCCATATAAGGAATGGTAGTTCTCATAGACCAAACATAGACACTATTCAAAGCGCGGTTTCCAAAACTGGAAGTAACACCATTCTTAAGACCATTACCAGATCCTAGCATGATAATCAACATAAAAATCCCCCAAAACACACCAAAGGCTGTCAATAGGGTTCTCACCCTATTTTTACTTAGTGTAGCATATATTTCCGTCCAACGATCTATATCAAACATACTATTCGTCTCTTAATGCTTCTATAGGTAGAATACGAGCTGCTTTCATTGCAGGAAACAATCCTGCCGCACTTCCCGCAATAATCAATAAGACTGTGGTGCTTACGGCAACTCCAAAATCTACTCCCGGATTTACAAAGAAATCGCTTGGCGGAGCATTTAATCGAACGGCTTCTAATAAGCCAACTCCTGCTAACAATCCAAGGTAACCTGCAAATGAGGTAATTAAAACAGCTTCTAAAACAATCAATTTAATAACAGACCATGGAGAAGCTCCTAAGGCTTTTCGAACACCTATCTCTCTGGTACGTTCCTTTACCACAATCATCATAATATTACTTACACCAACAACTCCCGCTACAATGGTCCCAATACCTATAATCCAGATAAATGCTCTTATCCCCAACATCAAATCGCTTACACGCTTAAACTCTTCCATGTTATTAGAAATATTCAAGGCTCGTGGATCTTGATCTGATATACTGTGTCTTTGAGCATAAAATTCCTCCGTATTATCTGCGATCACCACACTTTCATCAAAGCTGGCATCACCAACAGTAAACATTAAATAGCGAATGGTGTTTCCTCCATTAAATACGCGTTGTGCAGTGGTAATAGGAACATAAACACATTCCATTTCTCTTGGATTTCCTTCGTCTGTAAAAACCCCAACTACTTTAAATGGAATTCCCTTAATCTCCAGATAGGTTCCCATGGCATCTTTACCTTTGTACAGTTGCTCTTCTACTGTTTTACCAATTACAGTAATCTTTCTTTGCCTTTGTAAATCCAATTCATTTAAGAATCGACCTTTTGCAATAATGGTATTCTCTAAGTATTTGTGATCTGGGTGGGTTCCTCTTAAGGAGTAAGTCGAGTATTCATTCCCATAACTCATCTCTTGGCCCCACATTCCAAATCGAGCAGTAAGTTTATCAACCCCTTCAATTTTATCTTTGGCAAGATCAACATCTTCGTTAGTGAACTGAACTCTTCTACCAGCTTGAAATCCTTTATAAGGTATGCTCGTAACACCTGGTCTTACCCAAATACTATTTACAGCATCATCGGCAAATTGCTTTTGGATGCCATTTTCCAATCCAGTTCCTGAGCCTAATAGCAAGACCAACATAAAAATCCCCCAAGCCATAGAAAAGCTTGTAAGAAAAGTACGCAACTTGTTCTTTTTTATGGTGTGAAAAATTTCTTGCCAGATATCGGTTCCAAACACAGCTTATGCTTTTTCCATTACTAATTTTCCCTGACTTTCTATCAAACCATCTTTCAAACGAATGGTTCTTTCTGTCATGGCTGCAATATCATTCTCATGCGTAACTACCACAACAGTAATTCCTTGTGCATGTATTTCTTTAAGCATATTCATAACCTCGTACGAAGTTTTAGAATCCAATGCCCCCGTTGGTTCATCTGCCAAAATTACTTTTGGTTTAGATATAAGCGCTCTAGCAATAGCTACACGTTGTTTTTGCCCACCAGATAATTCGTTTGGCATGTGATGTGCCCAATCTTTTAAACCTACTTTTTCTAAATACTCCAATGCAATTGCATTTCGAGTCTTTCTGGGTACTTTTTGATAATAAAGAGGTAATGCCACATTTTCTAGAGCATTTTTAAAAGAAATAAGATTGAACGATTGAAATACAAATCCAATAAATTTATTTCTAAAATGGGCTGCTTTGGTTTCGGATAAATCCTTAATCAAGGTGCCATTCAAATGAAAAGATCCCTGATCGTAATTATCAAGTATTCCAAGAATATTTAATAGAGTCGATTTCCCAGAACCCGAAGACCCCATAATAGACACGAATTCTCCTTCTTTGATGTGAAGGTCAATGCCTTTAAGGACTTTTAAACTAGAAGTCCCCGTTTTATAACTTTTCTCAATTTTTTCTAAACGAATCATGTATTCCTATTTAGCAATGCAAATATATCATTAATCAAAGGCTTTACCATTGCGTTAATAAGCTTTAAATAGATTTAACAATTGCCCAATTTTGGTGATAAAAAAACGAACAACCGCTTTAATGCAAGGTTTTTGCCTAGACTAATACCGAAAATCAAACTTTGGTCATTGCTACAGCACATGCTCTAATTAAGATTGGGAAAGATGCTGAACTAAAGGAATGGGTTTTAGATAAAAAACATAAGGTTGATATTTTTGAAAAAGCTAAGCACCATTTAATTTATGGTTTAATGCTTGCCTTTCGTACATCGTACTTACAACAATTTCTTACTTTATAACGAACAGATATATACGCAATAGCAGTTTTTATCGCTATTCGCAATTATTTTAGAAGAAAACACGTACCATCAGTATAGAACCAAAGGAGAGTTAAGTAAGTTAATTCTAGGTGTTTTTATTGAATTAATAATATTTCACCCATTCATAACTTTGGGTGAAATTTGAGGTAACCTTGACTTATTATTAATTAGAAAAGGTTGGATGAAGGTAAAACGCAAAGGATTTGTCGAATAAATGAATTCCATTATTTGGAACACCTTTCTCATATCAACTCCTTTAGCACAACCCACTTCGCTCTTACCCCCTATCCTTGTTGGAATTTACCGATTGGAAAGAATTTTGCATTTGGTAATACCTATGAATAGTTAAACCATTACCATGGAAATATTACTACTAGAGGATAACGAAATAGACGCAATTAAGTTCCAACAGGCGTTTTTAAAAGCAAACAAAAATATTTACTTGGTACAAAAGGAAAATGGAGAAGATGCGCTCAATTATTTAAACGCATGCGAGAAATTACCTAACATCATTATTTTGGATTGAAATATGCCAAATATGGGAGGTTTAGAGTTTTTAATGAGGGGGAAAAAATCCAATCGGTTAAATTATATGCCTGCATTAGTATTCACTACTTCAGATTACAAGAAAGACAAAAGAGAAACATTTAGATTAGGAGTATCTAGATATTTTGTTAATCCTATTTCTTTAAAAGCCTATGAACAGTTATTAAATAAAATTAGCAGCTATTGGGAGAAGAGCGAAATTCCTGAATAAATATGAAATCATGAACAGCATCAACAAACAGACAATTCGTGTTTTAATGGCCGAGGATAACGAGGTTGATTTCTTGGCATTTTCACGGTATCAGGATAACCAACTTTTAAACTTCGAAACGACTTGTGTACCTACTGTTTCTGAAACGAGAGAGCATTTAGAGCGCTATGATTATGATGTTGTTGTAATTGATTATTTATTAGAAGATGGTAATGGATTGGAAATTATCCCGCATCTAAATTCAATACCCTTTGTTTTTGTAACTGGAGATCGTAATATTGATCTGGCTGTACAAGCAATGAAAAAAGGAGCCTACGATTATATTGTAAAAGATTATAATGGGAAATACTTAAAATTACTATCCAAAATAATTGAGGCCGCTGCAAAACAGAAATCTGCTCAATTGGCTCTTGCTCAGTCCGAAAAGAAATTAAATTTACTACATCAGGCAATGACCTGTGTTGATAGTGCTATTATTATTGCCAATAAAAATGGGAATATCCGATGGGTTAATGACTATTTCACAAAGTTAACTGGATACTCTAATTTGGAACTGATGGAAAGCAATGGTGAAGTTTTACATCCATATAACACCTTAGGATTTCATCCTATATCTCCGTATTACCAAAACGTTTACAGAACAAAACGAAGTACACAGTTCGAATCTAAAATGTTTAGTAAAAGTGGAGATGTAATTTACACACTAACTACCTTATCTCCTGTTTTAGATGATGATAATAATATCACTTCAATAATTTCGGTAGATATTGATATTAGTAAGAGAAAAGATTTTGAGAAAGAGTTATTAAATGCTAAAATGGATGCTGAAACAGCGGTTCGAGCAAAAGATCTATTTCTTGCAAACATCAGTCATGAAATTAGAACTCCGCTAAACGATATTATGGGATCAACCCATTTATTAGCCGATAGACTTGAAGATGACAAAAGCCAAACATTTCTAAAAATAATAAAAGAATCATCAGAAAACCTATTGGCAATTATCAACGATATTCTGGATTACAATAAACTAACTCAGGGTAATTTTACTATTGTGCAACACGTTTTTTCATTACCTCTATTGTTGCAATCTATTAGCGACTCATCCAATTTAAGATCTACAGAGGCTAAAGTTGATTTTGTGACTAATATTCCAAAGACTTATCCTAAACATTTAATTGGTGACCCTGTTCGAATTAAGCAAATACTTAACAATTTATTAAGCAATGCCTTTAAATTTACAGATAAAGGATCTGTAACGCTATCCTTGGATTTTAAAGAATTGAACAATGATTATTTAGAATTTGAATTTAAAATTAAGGATTCTGGTATTGGAATACCATCGGATAAATTGCAAAAGGTTTTCGAGAAATTCACCCAAATTCAAGATGCATATAATCGGAATTTTGATGGAACGGGATTGGGTTTATCCATTTCCAAGAAACTGACAGAAATGATGGGTGGTAATATTAGTATTGAAAGTCAACTTAAAAAAGGTACTGAAGTATCTTTAGTCATTCCTTTAAAAATAAGTTCAATAGCGCCTGATTTTGAAAACTCTCATAAGATTTTACCAACTAAAATATTGGAAGGAATTGCTGGGATTGAGGTTTTATTAGTAGAAGATAATGTAATGAATCAGATTATTGGTCAGAAATTTTTGCAAAAACTAGGCACACATGCCGAAGTAGCATCTTCTGGATCTGAAGCTATTCAAAAATTACACAATAAAACTTACGATTTAATTCTGATGGACTTACAAATGCCTGAAATGGACGGCTTTACAGCAACCCAAATGATTAGAGAGAAATTCCCTTTACCTACGTGTAACATACCAATTATAGCCATGACAGCACATGCCGTTAAAGGGGTCGAACAACAATGTTTGGACAAAGGAATGAACGATTACATTTCTAAACCAATCAATTATCAGAGTTTAATGGAAAAACTTTATCAAGTATACCACAACCGTAATACTCACACAAAGAACTAGATACAATGCTTACTGCCCAGGATGCTATTAAGGAATTTGAATTACTCCCTGATGATCAAAGACAAATATTTTTAAACTTTTTGTATGATCAACATAGTGATGTTCGTCAACTAAACTTATTAAAAGTAACGCAAACGCTTGCAAAAGTTGGCAGTTGGGAATGGGATATAGCTCATGATAAAATTTCTTGGTCTGATGAACTTTTTAAACTTTTTGGAGAAGACAAAGAAAGTTTCATTCCTTCTTTCGAAAATTATCTATCCTTAATTCATCCAGACGATAAAGACTTGGTTTTAGCAATTATTCATAAGGCCTTAGAAAATCATCAGAGCTATCAAATGTCTCATCGAATTCAAAGAAAAGACGGCACTATTGGCTATGTTACAAGCAGAGGCGAAGTAATTCTTACCGATGGAACTCCAAGTAAAATGTTAGGTACCGCACAAGATATTACCGAGTCAAAATTAGCAGAACAAAAATTTAAATCACTATTAGAATCTGCTCCAGATGCAATGCTTATTGTTAATAAAATGGGGATTATTGAATTGACCAATAAACAAACAGAATTACTTTTCGGATATAAGAAGTCAGAATTAATAGGTCAAAAAGTTGAGTTTTTAATTCCAAGTAGATTTCATTCTAAACATAAGAATAACAGAAAATCATACCAAGAAAATGCTAATTCTAGACCTATGGGACAAGGACTGGAACTATTCGGATTGCATAAAGAGGGTTCAGAAATTCCAGTAGAAATAAGTCTTAGCCCAATTTATAACAATGGTGAAAAATTAGTTTCGGCAGCTATAAGAGATATTACGCAAAGAAAAGAAATAGAAAAGAAACAACAAGATCTGTATAACCAATTAGAAAAAAGTAATACCGAGTTAGAGAATTTCGCATACATTATCTCTCATGATTTAAAGGCTCCATTAAGGAGTATTGCAGCTGTTTCTGAGTGGATTCAAGAAGACCTGAAAGAAAAAGGAAGTGCTGCTGAAGGGAAGAATTGGGAGATTCTTATTAGTCAGATTGAAAAGATGTACACTCTTATAGATGGAGTGCTAGAATATTCCCGAGTTGGTAGAATTACTGAGGATTTAAAGGCAATAAACTTAAATGCCCTTGTTCATTCAATTTTCGAAATGTATGTTAACAGCAATAACATCAAATTTAAAATTGATGAAGAATTACCTGTAATACGTTTTGAACCAATTAAAGCCCAACAAATATTTCAAAATATAATTTCAAACTCGGTTAATGCCATAGGTGCATCAAAAGGAGATATTGCTGTTGGATTTAAGACAGAAAAAGACTCCCTGGTATTTTATGTAAAAGACAATGGTCCGGGATTGGAAGAAAAATATTTTGAAAAAATATTTGTTATTTCCCAATCATTAGACGCAACAGGAGAATCAAAAAGCACTGGGATTGGACTTACTATTGTTAAGAAAATAATTGAGTCTTATAAGGGTAAAATTTGGATAGAATCTGATCTTGGTAAAGGAGCCTCCTTCTATTTTAGCTTACCAAATCCAATAAGAGCAAAAAACTAATATGATTGATTTAGATTTCCTTAAGGAACAGTGTGGAGACAGTGAAGAACTAATGCAACAAATGTTGCAATTATTCATCCAAACTGCCCCTGATCATATATTAAAAATTAAGCAAGAGTTGCATGCAAACGAAGCAGATTATTTAGCAAAGGCAGTCCATGCATTTTTATCTTCGCTAAAAATATTAAATGCTGAAAGAGCCGTAAAATTAGGTTCTCACATCGAAAAACTATTACTCGAAGGTACCTCTCCAGACATTCTAATGGATGACGTAAAAGAATTAATACAATTATCAGAACTGTTAGTTGAAGAAGCTAAAACAACAACTATTTAGCCTACTTCTCGTATAACTTAGGCTCCACTTCTTTTTCTAAGAATGCAATACCATACAATTCTAATTCCTTTAAAATAGGCTCATATATTTGTTTGGAAATAGGCAATTGAACTCCCCTACTTTGTATGGTTCCGTTTAAAATCATTTTTGTAGCAATTGCTACTGGTAAACCAACAGTTTTAGCCATTGCCGTCTGGATGTCTGTATCTCCTTTTACAACCATCGATGAGTTTATTTCCTTATCGATCCCATTGTGCTGATAGCCGAATTTATGCCACATCACAATCATGTCCTTGTCATCTTCTTCAAGACTCCATTTTAATTCTAACATGTACTGTAATATTTGAGCAGGGCTGGCGTCAGGAATTCCAATTATGGTATCTTCAAAAATCCCCAACCATGTCAATTTTTCCATAATTGGATTATCATGATCAATTTTCAAATAGTGCATTAACTTAAGTTCCACCCTATCAAAAGGATTGTAGGCCAAAAACAAGTTGAAAAACGCTCTAAACGTCATGTTTTCAGAACCCTCTATAGTATAAGAGTCATCTGTACAGCCTAACTGTACAAAAACATCCCAGGCTCTACAAAACCCAACACCTCTAAGAGTTCCTCTAAAAATAGTTGGAATATCTTTTAATCCATAGATACTTCTATATTTTAAAGAATCCCTATTGGCATATCCTTCAAACTTCCCATGCCCTTCAACCTCAATAATTTCGGTTCTTGTAAATAACTTATGGTAAGGGATATACTTATAGGTTCCTTCTTGAATAAATTTAACAGCCCCTTTCTGCCCTGCTAAAACAACGTTTCTAGGATTCCAAGTAAATTTATAATGCCACGGATTATTATCACTTTCTGGCGCAATTAAACCGCCTGTAAAAGACTCAAAGCAAGTCAATTTATTTTCTGGATTCGAACGAATTTCATCCAACACTTTCATGGCACTCATATGATCGATTCCTGGATCCAATCCTATCTCGTTCATAATAATAATTCCAGCATCTTTTGCTTCTTGGTCTAAGGCATGCATCTCATCAGAAACATAAGATGGGGTTATAACATGCTTTTTAAATCTAATACAATCTTTAACAACCAATAAATGGAATCGAGCAGGTAACATGCTTATTACAATGTCAGCCTTTTCAATTTCAACTTGACGTTGCTCTTCATTAACGGCATCAAACACAAAGCCTCGTGCATTGGCATGCGAGCCAATTCTTTCATTAACTAGCTCTAAGTTAATATCTCCTAAGTTAATCATCCAACCTTCTTTGGTCGAATTATCTAGTAGATAAGAGATTAATGAGGCTGCAGATCGTCCAGCACCAATTACCAAAATATGCTTCATAATTCCTTTGTTAGGTTGGCTAATATATCATTAATGCAAGGCTTATTCAATTTAGTTTGATGGAAAGTCATGGGTAATTTTCAACATTACAAAGTGCACAATTGATGATAATAATCCGAAAATAAGTTGTTAGATCGAAAAGAATATTTATTAACCTTGAACAAATTAAAGATATGAACAAACGCTTACTAAGTTTAGGGTGCTTTACCATTGGTCTAGGAATAATTTTAGGCGCATTTGGTGCACATTGGCTAAAAGAGTTTCTGGATATGCCCAAATTACAAGCTTTTGAAACAGGCGTTAAATACCAAATATATCATGGTTTAGCCTTTATACTATTGGGCAGTGTATTTAAAAACAAATCAAAATCTTCTTTAAAATGGGCTTTTCGATTAATGATTATTGGAATTTTACTTTTCTCCGGCTCTTTATACCTTATCGCATTATTAAGCGTCTTAGAGTTAGAAACTGGAGTATTTGTAGGAGTACTTACACCAATTGGAGGATTATTATTGATCGTTTCATGGCTGAAAATTGGTTGTTATTTTTGGGCAAATAAGCAATAAGAATAAGCTTAAAGTAAAGTAATTGATAATAAATGTTTAAATATTTCAATTTGCTGGATGCTTATTTCCTGAATTACTTTAATTTTGCAGTCTTAAATATTTAAAAATCAAACATATTAAGCATGAGCGCAAAGGGACTACAACCCAATGACAGTCTAGCTTATCTGGGTATCAATAAAGCGAAAGCATATTGGAATTTATCTCCTTCAGAATTAGCAGATCTATCTGTGGAGAAAGGACAATGTCAAATGACTTCTACTGGAGCCATTTCGGTAAACACTGGTGAATTTACTGGTCGTTCTCCCAAAGACCGTTTCATTGTTGAAGATGAAATCACAAAAGATGCAGTATGGTGGGGTAACGTTAACCTCAAATTTGATGCTGCAAAATTTGATGCTTTACTTGAGAAAGTAACAGCATATTTGACAGATAAGGAAATATATGTACGTGACGCATATGCTTGTGCAGATGCTAAGTATCGCATGAATTTGCGTGTTGTTACAGAAACACCTTGGTCTAACATGTTTGCTTATAACATGTTTCTTCGCCCAGAGGACCTTGAACTAGAAGGTTTTGATGCCGAATGGACCGTTATTAACGCTCCAGGTTTCATGGCTGATCCTGAATTAGACGGAACCCGCCAACACAACTTTGCTATTCTAAATTTTAGCAAAAAAATGATTCTTGTTGGAGGAACTGGTTATACTGGTGAAATAAAAAAAGGGATTTTCTCTGCCTTAAACTTTATTCTTC
>JBLHRE010000020.1:0-19015 GCA_047625765.1 Flavobacteriales bacterium | reverse complement strand
AATATTGTTTTGGTAGACCAACAAATTGGCGGTGTTTCTGATATTGATGGATTATTTAGAATTGAAGAAATCCCTCCAGGTGTTTACGATGTTAGTTGCTCTTTTATAGGCTTTGAAAGCGTCTATTTGCAAGGCATTAGAATTAACACCTCTAAGCCAACATCCTTAGAAATTAAAATGTTCGAATCGACTACTACACTTGAAGAAGTCAATTTAAGTACCAACCCTTTTACACGTTCTAAAGAAAGCCCCGTTAGTTTAAAAAACATCAATGCTTCGGAGATTTATAGGAATCCGGGAGGCAATAGAGATATTTCTAAGGTGATTCAAATTCTACCAGGAGTAGGATCATCGGCTTCTTTTAGAAACGACATTATTGTTCGAGGTGGTGCTCCCAACGAAAATCGTTTCTTTTTAGATGGTATTGAGGTGCCTAATATCAATCATTTTGCAACACAAGGATCTTCTGGCGGACCAGTAGGAATGTTGAATGTCAATTTCATTCAGTCTTTGGATTTTTATTCCGGAGCCTTTCCCGTAAACCGTGGAAATGCCCTTAGCTCTGTAATGGATTTTAGTTTGATAGAAGGAAACAACGAAGGACTAAACGGAAACTTTATGTTAGGTTCTAGCGATATTGGGCTAACCCTTGAAGGGCCTATTGGAGAAAAATCAACCTTTATTTTTTCGGTACGAAGATCATATCTGCAATTTCTGTTCAAAGCATTAAAGCTGCCATTTTTGCCAACATATAACGACAGTCAGTTCAAACAAACCGTCAAAATAAATCAGAAAAATAAACTTACTATCATTGGGCTTGGTGCTATTGACGACTTCTCTTTAAACAAAGAGGTGAATGCAAACGAAACAGACAGTGCAGTCATTGTAAAAAACAATTACACCCTTGGATACTTACCCATCAATACGCAATGGAATTACACATTAGGAGCCAACTGGACACATTATTCTGAGAATAGCTTTCAAAACATTATTGTCAGCAGAAACCACTTAAACAATAATGCGGTCAAGTACCTCAACAACATAGAAACTCCACAAAACTTGCTCTTGGATTATAATTCTCAAGAGATAGAAAACAAACTACGATTAGAGAACACCTACATCTCTAAATCTTTCAAATTAAAATCTGGCATTGGAGTACAAGCGGTTACTTACACCAACTCTACGCTAACTAGCAAAGTGTTTAATGGTACCGTTTCGCAATTCGATTTTAACTCCGAACTGAGTTTTCTAAAATACAGCTTGTTCTCTCAAATTAGTAGTTCGGTGCTGAAACAAAGGCTGGATTTATCTTTTGGCCTACGTACCGATTTCGCGAATTACTCTAAAGAAATGGCCAATCCCTTAGATCAGCTTTCTCCGCGTTTATCGGGTTCCTATGCACTTACCGAAAAGTTGAAATTAAACTTCAACACGGGCATCTACTACCAACAACCTGCCTATACCGTTTTAGGGTACAGAGACAGCTCAAATCAATTGGCGAACAAAGAAAATGGCGTAACTTATATTCAATCAAAGCAAGTGGTTTTTGGCCTTGAATATCAACCCACAAAATTTTCAAAAATATCGATGGAAGCTTTTGCAAAGTCGTATAACAATTATCCTTTTTTATTGGGCGATAGCATTTCTTTGGCCAACCTAGGAGGTGATTTTGGTGTGATTGGAAACGAGCCTGTAAGCTCAATTTCTAAGGGTAGGTCTTACGGTTTGGAATTGTTTGTGCAACAAAAGCTAAGCAGTACTATTTATGGTATCTTCTCTTACACTTTTGTGAGAAGCGAATTCTTGGATAAAAACGATGCATGGACTCCTTCGTCTTGGGACAATGTGCATATATTGAACCTTACCGCAGGAAAGAAATTCAAGAATAATTGGGAGTTGGGAATGAAATTCAGATTGCTTGGCGGAGCGCCTTATACCCCTTTTGATAGAACCGCTACTGCCATAAAAGAAAATTGGGATGTCACCCAGCGTGGCATTTTCGATTGGGACAATTTAAACCAAGAACGCAATGCGCTTTCTCATGGCCTAGATGTACGAATCGACAAAAAATGGTTCTTCAAGGAGTGGGATTTAAACCTATACTTAGACGTTCAAAATGTCTACAACTTCACATCAGAAGGGCCTGTATTTTTAGACGTACAAAGAAACAGCAACAATCAGCCCATTACAGACCCCGCTAACACTGGCCGTTATTTGTTGCAAGAAATAGACAATACCCAAGGGACTTTGTTGCCTTCGGTTGGGATTATGATTGGGTTTTGATGGATTAGAATGCAGTAAACCGAGCACAAAGGAATAATGGACTTAGTAAATTAACCCTATTCTTTCTTCTTCATAAAACTCGTAATTTCACCAAAAACTATACTTTTTAGTGATTACATTCACCGTTAATTATGTTTTTCAGTGAATTATTTATATGTTTACTAAATGTATAATCGATATATCTCATCTAGCATTAATTCTCGCCTTAGGAAAAATAAGGCAATTGTCCTTATTGGCGCGCGACAAGTTGGAAAAACAACCCTGATACGTGAGCTGTTAAATAATCAGGAATATCTATTTCTTGATGGTGACGACTCTGTGGTTAGATCGACTATAGAAAATGCTAATACAGAAAGTATAAAAAGCATTATAGGAAATAAGACTTTGCTATTCATAGACGAAGCCCAGCGAATTAATGGGATTGGTTTGTTTTGCAAAATCATTATTGACCAAATGAAAGGCATTCAGCTAATACTTAGCGGCTCCTCATCCTTTGAACTGAACAATGCCCTTAACGAGCCCTTGACAGGAAGAAAATATGAGTTCAATCTCTACCCTATAAGTTGGGAAGAATTTGAAAACAAACATGGATATATTACGGGAGAGCAGCAATTAGAAAATCGCCTTAAATTTGGCATGTATCCAGACGTTTTAAATAATCCTGGCGAGGAAAAAGACATACTAAATCAATTAATCGACAGCTATCTTTATCAAGATATTCTTTCTTTTTCAGGAATAAAAAAATCAAGCAGTTTAGAGAAACTAGTTCAGGCTTTGGCTTTGCAAATAGGAAGTGAAGTAAGCCTGAATGAACTTTCGAGATTAATCGGAATTGATAAGAATACGGTGAATAAATATATTGATATCCTGGAAAAAGGTTTTGTGATTTTCCGACTTCCTGCATTCAGCAGAAACCTTCGAAACGAGATAAAAAACAATCAGAAAATCTATTTTGTTGACAATGGTGTACGAAATGCGATTATTGGCAATTTCAACCCTATGGACTTACGGCAAGACAAAGGAGCCTTGTGGGAAAATTTTTTGCTATCAGAACGACTGAAACAAAACAGTTATAAAAACCCCTACGCGCAAATGTATTTTTGGCGCACCAGTCAGCAACAAGAAATTGACCTTATAGAACAAGTAGGGGAAGAATTATTCGCCTACGAATTCAAATGGAGCGATAAGAAAATACCAAAATTCCCACTCACTTTCACCCGTAACTACGAGGCACAAACCAAATTTATAAGTAAACGTAATTTTCGAGAATTTGTGATGCTGTGATTGATTCTCTCAATAATTAGACAGAGAAAGTCGGACACCCCATTCCTTCGTGAAAAGACAGGTAAACAGTAGGCAATTTTAGCTACTGCAAGAAATAGAAAACACCCAAGGAACTTTGTTGCCTTCGGTGGGTATTATGATTGGATTCTGATTCAGAAGAAAACATCGGGACAAAATGCTCCAATACCTTAATCGATATCAATATTATATTTGAAAAATTATCAGATTATGGTATCGAAGCAATTTTATTACCTTCGGACACTAAATATAAGCCCTTATGAAAAAAATATACTTTTTAGTCTTAGCCTCTATTGCATGCACGCCCCTGTTAAACGCTCAAAACTTGGCTTATCCTAATGGGCAACATTTAACTATTGAAGTAAGAGACACCGCCTATGAAGCTTGGCAAATAGATGTTACAACCCCTACTGCCGAGGATGTTACGTTTACTTGGGATTTGATTTCTAACACAATGCCCACATCTTGGGATTATGCATTATGCGACTGGACAAACTGCTATGTTGGCATTCCTTCTTCTGGAACAATGACTCCCATTTCGTTTGCTGATGCTAAAGATGGGACTGTGGGGTTTTTCAAAATTAACGTCACTTCTGGATCAACTTATGCAGATACCAAAGTGGAGTTTTACGTCTATGACTCAAGAGACATTAATAGAGGAGATACTGTTTCATTTAGTATCCAACACAGTAGTCCTCTAGGAGTTCAAGAACAAGAAGCTATTTCATTGCTGTCTTTTTATCCTAATCCGGCACACAATACACTGACCCTAAAAAACACCTCTGCCAAGACGCTAAATATTGAAATTAATAATGCCATTGGTCAGTCTGTGCTTTCACATAATGTTGTTGCTGGAGCCACATCGTCACTGGATGTTAGCGCATTAAATCGAGGTGTCTATTTTATCTCTTACAGCAATACTTTAGGCCAGAAAAACACACGTAAACTGATATTAAATTAGGCTTTAAAAAGTCGATTTCGTAAAATGATAAAATCAATCATTTTCACATTGCTTTTTGTTCTTATGTTTCACCTTGGTAAGAGTGAGACTGTAAGCAAGACTTTATATGTGAATAAAGGATTATATACGGCAATCGATTCATCGCAATTCCCCTTCGAAGCATTCAATTCGTCCGCCTCGTTTATTGCTGAAAACACACGTCTTATTATTGATGTCAATGATTCACTAATGTTGACAATAATTAATACCGATTCTGTTGCTCACGGTTTCGCTATAAAGGATTATTTAGAACTAAGCGAACCCATTATGCCTGGAGATACCTTCTATGCAAAATGCTCGTTTTCTACCCCTGGGATACATCTGTACTTTGACAATGTAAATTACCCCAACAATACCTATATGGGTTTAGCTGGAATGATTGTGGTGACGAACGACAATTATCCCCGTTTTTTCTGGAATATTAAAGAGCATGAAAAAGAATTAACAACAAGAGTTTCAAATGGCGAAAGCCCAACATTTGAAAATTACAACCCTGACTTTTTCACCATAAATGGCAATAGCAACCCTAATATTAATTTAGATTCAAATGCTCGTGTTTCAGGAATAGTGGGTGATACCATTCGGATTTATATTGCCAATACTGGGCAATCCATTCATTCCATCCATTTTCATGGCTATCATTTTACAGTAGTATCGTCTACCAAATTCCCTTCACATAAGGGAAGAAGTAAGGACACCTTTCCTATATATAGCATGGAAGGTTTGATTTTGGAATTAATTCCTGATCAGCCTGGAGAATATCCTGTTCACGATCATAATTTATCTGCTGTTAGTGGAGGGAAACACTACCCTAACGGTATGTTTTTGACAATGTTAATCGAGTAATATGAGAAAAATTGCATTCTTATTTCTATTCAATTTCATGTGTCTTTGCACCATTGGACAGATTGACAAAAGCTTTTTTTTAATTGCCAGAAATACGGGTATTAAACAGTTGGCAAATAACGACTCTATCCGAGTTTTTGGATTTGCAACTAAACTTGGCGATCAGCCAAATGTTCCTGGGCCAACGTTGATAATGGACGAAGGTGATTCCATCAAAATTGATCTTTGGAACGTCTCACAAGGAGCTCCTCACACCATTCACCTGCATGGCTTGGATGTCAATCAACAAAATGATGGGGTGCCGCATCTTTCCTTTGAAGTTCATCACATGAGGCATGGTTATTATTATTTCAAAGCACCACACCCAGGAACTTATCTATACCACTGTCATGTAGCATCTGTTGTTCATGTTCAAGCCGGGATGTATGGTTTAATTATCGTTCGTCCTTCTGGCGGAACAAACTCCACCTGGGAGTTTGGATATGCCTTTGACAATGACTTGCCCTTATTAACGTCTGAAATAGACACCACATGGCATCGGGATAGCGTACTGCTACATCCGTACGACACGGCTATGGAAATGCACCACGTTAAGATCCCAGACTATCGTCCACAACATTTTCTAATCAACGGATTCTCTGACCAACAACTTGCAGAAAACAACATTGCTCTATCAACTCAAAAAGGCAAGGTATCCTATCTGCGCCTCGCAAATATTGGTTACAATGGGAATCGATTTATTTTCCCTTCGCAACTGAATGCTCAACTCATCTCTTCTGACGGAAGACCTTTGCCTAAGTCTGAATTTTCGGATACTGTTTACGTCTATCCTGGAGAACGTTATGGCGTATTGGTTAGCTCAGAAAACACCTTATCCGATTCTATTGTTGTGGAATATCTCAACCTGAATACTTCAAGCGTATTGGGGACACAAAAAATCCCTGTTTCAATTACAGAATTATCTATTCCCGAAATTGAAGATGAAACACTTTCTCTAACGGTATTCCCAAATCCTTTTCCTTCTAAAGCTACAATTCAATTGTCTTTAGAGTCGGCTTGCAACATTCAAATGGAGCTTATCGATGTGAATGGAACCCGTTTAGCTGTGCTTGCTAATGGTTCGTTTAGTTCGGGAGACCACATTATTGACTTTAACACCGAGGCCCTAGAAAGTGGGGTCTATTTCATTCAGGTTGTAAAAAATGGAGTCACCTCCTTGGTGCAAAAAATTATTAAGGCATAGCTTGGATTACGACTTCAAAAAATTGACAACACACAAGGAACTTTGTTGCCTTCGGTTGGGATTATGATTGGGTTTTGAGTGAAACGACAACCGTTCTTACTGAGTAGGTTGAAAAAAACATCTAATCCTATTTCATAATGTATTAGCCTACATTTACTTTTTAATAATAGAAGTCTCTTTACTAATCCAGTAACCAATTATTGATTTAATTTTTTGGTGATTCTTCAAAATGCTTGGACGAAATATAGGAGGATCTTGATAAATAAATCCAGCTCGCGTAGCATATTTCATGGAAGCAGGCATATCATCAAATTGAACCTTATAAAGGTCGGCTAATAGAAGACAGATATATGCCTCCAATAATTTATCTATTTCAAATTTTGATCCTTCTAAACCATCAACCAACTCAATCGCCTTTAGAAAAGACTTTTCTGCATCTTTAAACTCACAACAATCCAAATGTAGGTTACCCTTGTTAAAATACACTCCTAATAAACTAGACTGAGATTCAAAATCATTCATCCCTATCGAATCTTGTCTTATTTGCAATGCTCGATTAGTAACATCTTTAGCTTCATTATATTTTTTCATTTTAATATATGAAACTGCTAAATTGGCTAACACGCTAGCAGTAAATAATAGGGCTTTTTGATTTCCCTGGCTTGATTCCTGTTCACAAAGAGTTATAGACTCCAATAAAGCTAAAACAGATTTATCATGTTGATTTTGAACGCTATAACTCACCCCTATCCGATTCAAAACAGATGCTTTTCTCAGGGCTGTCAACTCTGTCAATAGGCAAACTTGTAATAATTGATCTGCCCTTTCAAATTTCTCTATACTGGTAAAGAATATTGATGCTTTTAAATAATTGTCTACACATGGATATATCTCCACTGCAGCATTATAACATTCCTCAATTTCTTCAACCCTCCAAAATTCATCTTTCAATAAATCTGCTTTAAGCAGCCAGCTTTTTGCTTGACTAAGTTTTTCTTCCTCGAGGTTTGCTTTCAAATCAAGCATCTTCTGTCTATCTAGAATCCTAATAGCGGCATTCCTGTCGCCCTTTGTAAGGGCATTTATCGCTTCCGAATATAAATCACTTAACCCAGTGAAATCCTTCCCGTTGTTTTCCAGAAATAACTTAGCATATAAAGTTTCACTTTTTTTCAATTGAATCTCTTTTTCAGAAAGCTTTGTCTTCAAAGTGTCGATTTCCGTTCCTTGCAATTCAACTATTCTTTTTTTATCATCAACAGCTTCTCCTTTAGAAATAATTAAACGTTGCAGTGTCTCGATTTCCTTTTTTCCTGCACTTAGTAATGGCTCCAAAAGATCGTGCAACTTTTCTTCTACTTTTTCTCCATTAGGCAAAGTGATCTGAATAATTGTAATCCCATCTCCTGTAACATCTCCAATTTTATTTTTATTTATCATTCGACTGATTTATAGAGATGTTATTACCCGTAATGTTGCCCACCTTATTCTTTTTTACCGCAAGGAAGGTTCCCTTCAACTTATCATTACGCTCTAAAAAATCTAAGATTAAACAACTCAATGAGATTAAGCCTAAAACAAAAACCGATGTTTTATCTATCTCCTTCCATCCCAATTCGAAATTGAAATTGGTGGTTTTACCTTCCAAAATAAAATAGTAATTGAATAGTAAAGGAGACCCGAACGCATAAAAAGCTTTCATATATCTTGTCTTTGGATTTAACAGTAACGCCAAGATTAATACCGAGATGGTGCTGATAATAGAAATATTGAGGTTTTGGGTTAGCAAGAAGGTAATTCCACCTCCAAACACACCAAAGATTAGAGAAGTTAAAATCCATTTCATTTTAATAGGGTCTTTAGGTTCTCAAAAATAAATAAAGATCTCCCTCCAACATAGAACAAATGCTTGAATTAACTAACAATCCAAAAAATTTCATTATTAACATCCGCTCTTTGTTAAGCCCCTTAATTTCCACGACTTAAGCTCTTACAGATATCAAACAATTCCCTCCAATTTTTCGTACATTTGCATAAATTAAGGGTCTTAATTAGATTAATTCAAAATAAGGCAATGGTAACAGTAAGTGATACAGCAAAAGAGAGACTACTTCTTACAATGAGAGAAGAAGGATTTGCAGCAGATGATTATGTACGTGTTGGGGTAAATACAGGTGGATGTTCTGGATTATCATATGATTTGAAATTCGACAATGAACAAAAAGAAGAAGACAAATTATTTGAAGACAAGGGGGTTAAAATCTTAGTCGACAAAAAAAGTTTCTTCTACCTAATAGGTACTACTCTAGAATACTCAGGAGGATTGAACGGAAAAGGATTTTTCTTCAACAATCCAAACGCATCGCGCACCTGCGGTTGTGGCGAAAGCTTCGCAGTCTAAGCTCTCAATTTCAAATAGAATAATTAGCAAAAGGGTCTTAATATTTTAGACTCCAACTTCTTCAAACTTGCATAGCAATTATGGCAAAAGAAAACAAAGAAGACAAACTTTTAGCAGAAGTAACGAATGCCGATTACAAATACGGCTTCTATACTGATATCGAATCGGATAAAATCCCGGTCGGTTTGAGTGAGGATATCGTTCGTATTATTTCTGCCAAAAAAAATGAACCAGAATGGATGCTGGAATGGCGCTTGAAAGCTTTCCGCAAATGGGAAACCATGACAGAGCCAGACTGGGCAAACGTGCATTACGAAAAACCGGATTTTCAAGGTATTTCGTACTATGCTGCTCCGGTTCAAAAGAAAACATTAGACAGTCTGGATGATTTAGATCCAGAGCTAAAAAAGACTTTCGACAAGCTTGGAATTTCTTTGGATGAACAAAAACGCCTTTCTGGTGTTGCTGTTGATATTGTAGTAGATTCTGTTTCTGTAGCCACTTCTTTCAAAAAGAAATTGGGCGAATTGGGAATTATTTTCTGTTCTATTTCTGAAGCAATTCAAGAACATCCAGAATTGGTGAAAAAATACATCGGTTCTGTTGTTCCAACCACCGATAACTTTTACGCAGCATTAAATTCGGCAGTATTTTCTGACGGATCGTTCTGCTACATTCCTAAAGGCGTAAGATGCCCAATGGAATTGTCTACCTATTTCAGAATTAACGAAGGCGGAACAGGTCAGTTCGAACGTACTTTGGTTATTGCTGATAAAGGATCTTACGTTTCTTATTTAGAAGGTTGTACGGCCCCATCGCGTGATGAAAATCAGTTGCATGCTGCTGTAGTAGAATTGATTGCTTTAGATGATTCTGAAATAAAATATTCTACCGTACAGAACTGGTATCCTGGAAACAAAGAAGGAAAAGGTGGGGTTTACAACTTCGTAACCAAAAGAGGTATTTGCGAGAAAAACGCAAAAATTTCGTGGACACAAGTTGAGACAGGATCTGCAGTTACTTGGAAATACCCTTCATGTATTTTGAAAGGGGATAACAGTATCGGAGAATTCTTCTCTGTTGCAGTTACCAACAACTACCAGCAAGCAGATACTGGGACGAAAATGATTCACTTGGGTAAAAACACCAAGAGTACCATTATCTCTAAAGGTATTTGTGCAGGACATAGTAATGGTTCGTACCGTGGATTGGTGAAAATTAACAAGCACGCACACAATGCAAGAAATTTCTCGCAATGTGATTCCTTGTTGATGGGTAACTCTTGTGGTTCGCACACCTTCCCGTATATCGAAGTAAAAAACAAAACCGCTAAAATCGAACATGAGGCTACAACCTCTAAAATTGGTGAAGACCAGTTGTTCTATTGTCAGCAAAGAGGTATCCCCTCAGAAGAGGCTATTGCCCTTATTGTAAACGGATACTGTAAAGATGTGTTGAACCAACTGCCAATGGAATTTGCGGTGGAAGCACAGAAGTTACTAGCCATTTCATTGGAAGGTAGCGTAGGTTAATCAAAAGAATATTTCAATACAGAATAATAGCAAAGCAACATGCTAAAGATTATAGATTTAAAAGCAGGAATTGAGGATAATGAAATCCTAAAAGGGATAAGCATTGAAGTAAAACCTGGAGAAGTACACGCGATTATGGGACCTAACGGTTCTGGTAAATCAACTTTATCGTCAGTAATTGCTGGTAGAGCAGATTACGAAGTAAGCTCTGGTACTATGGAGTTTAACGGTGAGGACCTAATGGAATTGGATCCTGAAGAAAGAGCACATAGAGGTATCTTCTTGAGTTTCCAGTATCCTATCGAAATCCCTGGTGTTTCGGTTACCAACTTCATCAAAGCAGCAATAAACGAGCACAGAAAAGCACAAGGCTTAGGCCCAATGCCTGCTGCCGAAATGCTGAAGAAAATGAAAGAGAAGATGGCATTGTTAGAGATGGATAAGTCTTTTATGAGTCGTTCTTTAAACGAAGGTTTCTCTGGTGGTGAAAAGAAGCGTAACGAGATATTCCAAATGGCAATGTTAGAGCCTAAATTGGCCATCTTAGATGAAACTGATTCTGGATTAGACATTGACGCATTAAGAACTGTTGCAAATGGTGTAAACAAGTTAAGAACTAAAGACAATGCAACTATCGTAATTACACACTACCAACGTTTGTTAGACCATATCATTCCCGATTTCGTACATGTATTGTACAATGGGAAAATCGTAAAATCTGGCGGTAAGGAATTGGCTCACCAACTAGAAGAAAAAGGGTACGATTGGATTAGAAACGAAAATGCAACGGTATAAGTTGAGAGTTGATTAGTTAAATAGTTGAGAAATATTAAGCTTTAAAGTGAGTGTCACTTTTAAACTTAATATTTCTAAACCACTAAACTTAAACATGGAATTAAAAGATAAACTAATAGCAAATTTCTCTGCGTTTGAGCAACACTTAAACGGTCAGGCAACAAGCGCTGTGCACAACAGGCGTAAAGAGGCCTTAGCTCAGTTCGAAGCCTTAGGGTTTCCTACTATGAAACATGAGGAATGGAAATATACAAGCCTTGCCCCTATTACTAGAGCAGCGTTCGAAGTTGATGCTACTCAAGGAAAAGTTGCATTCGAAGATTTTTCGAATTACGTTCTAGAAATCCCTTCTTACAAAATGATTTTTGTGGATGGTGTTTTTAACGCAGAACTTTCTGACGTTGCAGGAGCTAATTTTACCATCAAAACATTTGCCGCTGCTTTGACAGAAGACAAAGAGGTGGTTGAAGCACACTTCGCTAAAATTGCTCCCTTTAAGGATCATTCAATTGTAGCTTTGAATACTGCTTATGCAGAAAAAGGATGCTTTGTACATATCCCTAAAAATACAGCTGTAGAACGTCCTGTTCAGATTTTATACATCAGTACCGAAGGAAACAAAGGCAATATGCACCAGTACCGCAACTTGGTTGTTATTGGAGAAAATGCACAAGCAAAATTTTACGAAAGACATCAAAGTCTTGGAGCAAACAACACCTTCTGCAATGTGGTAACTGAAATTAGCTTAGCAGATAACGCTATCCTGGACTGGTACAAAGTTCAGAACGATGACCGCTCTTCTTCCTTGATCGACAACACGTGGGTTGAACAAGCAAACAAAACGGTTGCTACTGTAGATACCTTCTCTTTTGGTGGGAAATTCACACGTAACAACCTAAGCTTCATTCAGAAAGGAGAACACAGTGAAAGCAATATGAATGGGGTAACCATTATTGGTAAAGACCAATTTGTAGACCATCATACTTTGGTAGATCATACTGCACCCAATTGTACTTCAAACCAGTTGTACAAGGGTATTTATGATGATAATTCTAAAGGCGTTTTTAATGGTAAGGTGATGGTGCATAGCGAGGCGCAAAAGACCAACGCATTTCAACAGAACAATAATATTTTATTGGACGATGCAGCTTCTATTGACACAAAACCTCAGCTAGAGATTTTTGCGGATGATGTGAAATGTAGTCATGGTTGTACCATTGGACAGCTAGACGATGATGCATTGTTCTACTTACAATCGAGAGGTATTGCTAAAAAAGAAGCACAAGCCATGTTAACGTATGCTTTTTGTGTGGATGCTTTGGCTACCGTTAAAATTGCAGAATTGAAAGATAAATTAAGTCATGTTCTAGCTCTTAAATTGAATGTTGAACTAGACTTCGACCTATAAAAATGGAAATGATTAATACAATTAGCACATTAGATATACAAGCAATTCGCGAACAGTTCCCTGCACTTCATCAAGAGGTATATGGGCAGCCTTTGGTTTATTTAGACAATGCAGCTACCTCTCAAAAACCTTTAATGGTTATTGAGGCAATTGATCATTATTACAGAAAACAAAATAGCAACATTCATAGAGGTGTGCATCATTTGAGCCAAGTGGCTACAGATGCATACGAACAGGCAAGAGAGAAAATTCGTGCCCATATGAATGTGGAACATGCTCATGAAATCATTTTTACCAGAGGAACTACAGAAGCCATTAATTTGGTTGCAAGTTCTTTTGGTAGAATGGCTTTAAAAGCTGGTGATGAGGTTATCATTTCGGCTATAGAGCATCATAGCAATATCGTTCCTTGGCAATTGATTTGCGAACAACAAGGCGCTATCTTAAAAGTTATTCCTTCCGACTTGAAAGGAGTATTGGACATGGAGGCATACAAAGCCTTGTTAAGTGATAGAACCAAATTGGTTTCTGTCAATCATATTTCCAATGCACTAGGGACCATCAATCCTGTAAAAGAAATTATTGCTCTAGCACATTCGTTTGATGCTAAAGTGATGATTGATGGAGCACAAGCTGCTCCACACATGAAGATTGATGTGCAAGATTTAGATGCTGACTTCTATTGCTTCTCTGGACATAAAGCGTACGGACCTACAGGCTCTGGAGTACTTTACGGGAAGGAAGATTTATTGAATGCAATGCCTCCGTATCATGGTGGTGGTGAAATGATAAAAGAAGTAAGCTTCGAAGGTTCTACCTGGGCCGATTTGCCGCACAAATTTGAGGCGGGCACACCAAACATAGCAAGTGGTATTGCATTGGGCTATGCGATCGATTTCATGAATCAGTTGGGTCTCGATAACATTGCTGCACACGAGCATATGTTATTGACTTATGCCACAGAGCAACTAAGCAAAATTGACGGCATGCGCTTTATTGGCGAAGCTGAAGAAAAGGCTGGGGCATTGTCGTTCTTAATAGACGGTATCCACCCATATGACACAGGAATGATTTTGGACAAAATGGGCATTGCCATTAGAACAGGACACCATTGCGCACAACCTATCATGAAATTTTTTAAAATTCAGGGAACTGCAAGAGCCTCTTTTGCAGTATATAATACTACCGAAGAAATCGATCGTTTGGTTGTAGGTCTGAATAAAGTAAAACAACTCTTTGGATAAGATGAGTATACAAAGTATAGCTACAGATATCGTTGACGAATTTGAAATGTTCGAAGACTGGTTGCAGAAGTATGATTACCTGATTGAATTAGGTAGAGATTTACCTCTGATTGATGAATCGAATCGTGCCGATGACAACCTAATTAAAGGTTGCCAAAGTAGAGTATGGTTGCAAGCTGATTTTGAAGATGGAGTAGTAAGCTACAAGGCTGACAGTGATGCAATCATTACCAAAGGAATTATCTCTTTGTTAGTGCGTGTTTTATCCAATCAAAAGCCGGAAGATATTCTAGCCGCAGATTTGGGTTTTATTGACACTATCGGATTAAAAGAACATTTATCAGGCACACGTGCCAATGGTTTATTATCAATGGTAAAACAAATGAAGTTTTATGCCATTGCTTATCAATCTAAAACCGCTTAAGGATGAAGACAGCAGAAGAAATGCAACAAATTGGTGAGGATGTAGTAGGTGTTTTGCGCTCTATTTACGATCCAGAAATACCTGTTGACATCTATGAATTGGGTTTGATTTATGATGTACGTGTAAGCGAAGATTGTGATATTGAAATAGACATGACCTTGACTTCTCCTAACTGCCCTGTAGCTGAATCTATGCCGGTAGAAGTTGAAGAGAAAGTAAAAACATTAGACCCTGTGGGCAATTGTAAAGTCATCATCACATTCGATCCACCTTGGACCAAAGAAATGATGAGTGAAGCAGCCCAGTTGGAGTTGGGAATGCTTTAAAATCGAAGATTTTTAGTTAGAGTTTGAGAGGTGAGTTTGAAATGCTCTTTCCTCAAAATTCTAACTCGAATCTCAAACTACAAACTCAAACACCAAACTCATGTCTGGAGAATTAATTAACAAAGTAGCGCAAAGTAGCTTGATCACTTTTAATCTAGAGGATTATTATCCTCAGGGGAAGCGTATGTCTTTGGATATTACTCCTTGGTTGTTCGAAGAATTGTTCCTAAAAGAGAAAGACTTTAGGGCTTATGTAAAGGCTCAGGATTGGTCTCAGTATAAAGATGCGCACCTTGCCTTGTTTTGTTCTGCAGATGCCATCGTACCTACTTGGGCATACATGCTAATAGCTGCAGAAGTTTCTCCTTTTGTTTCTAGTATTTTTCATGGTACTGAAACCGAATTGAACAAGATGCTTTTCCAAAAAGCAATTGATGCCATAGACACCACAGAATTAAGCGATCAACGTGTTATTGTAAAAGGCTGTAGCAACCTTCCTGTTCCCGAACATGCTTATGTAGCTATTGTAAATAAATTACAGCCTATCGTTAAATCTTTGATGTTTGGCGAGGCCTGTTCTTCTGTGCCCTTGTATAAGAAGAAGAAGTAATACTCATCTAAGCGAATTCAAATAAACAAGGCTTTTACATCTGTACGCTTAATTAATGCTTTTATTTCTGACTTCTTTCCTTCTTAGTTTTGACTTGTTTTGAAGTGAAAATATGACCTAACAGTTCTGTAATTTAACCTCCTCCATTTTACTTGTCGTTCGATTTCTAATATGCTTATCTTGAGAGCATAAACGATAATCTTATGACAGAACCTGAACACCACACTAAAACACATCCTCTTTTTCGATCTATCGAAGATTATCTGGGTGAGTTTGTCTACGGTGGCATTGACGGATGTGTAACCACTTTTGCTGTTGTCGCTGGAGCTGTAGGTGCGGGTCTAGACAGTTCCATCATCATCATTTTAGGCTTCGCCAATCTGTTTGCCGATGGTTTAGCAATGTCTATAGGAGCCTTTCTTTCGGCAAAATCGGAAAACGAAAAATTTAAAAAACACCAACGCATAGAATATTGGGAAGTTGATAACATCCCCGAATCCGAACGACAAGAAATCAGAGATATCTTTGCGAAAAAAGGGTTTGAAGGGGATTTATTAGAACAAATTGTCCAAACTATTTCATCGGACAAAGACCGCTGGGTAGATGTTATGATGAAGGATGAATTGCAAATGATTGAAGAAAAGAAATCGCCTATTTTCATGGGCCTAGCAACCTTAATTTCCTTTATTACCGTTGGATTTATACCACTTATTATATATTTAACCGACCATTTTACCCCCTTATCTATCGACCTATTCTTTTGGAGTTCTGTCTTAACAGGCTTAGGCTTTGTGATTGTTGGCTTTCTAAAAAGCTACGTTGCTCAAATACATATAGGAAAGGGAATATTCGAAACTCTTGCCTTGGGAGCTATAGCCGCATCCGTTTCGTTCTATGTTGGAGGTTTTATAGAGAGCATTATTTTCTAATTGTAAAAAACAACATCCGAATACCTAACCTCCACATAAACAGATTATTAGACTGTTAATATATTCCTATCCAATATATTATTTATCTTGCCGCACATATTAATCCCACAATCTAAAAACCCACTATTATGAAAACAAAACTACTTTACCTATTTGGGCTTTTGTTAAGCACTAATGCTTACGCTCAACCCGCAAATGATTTATGTTCCAATGCCGTTAGCTTAGCTATGCAGGCGTCAGGCACATGTACCATGGGGAATTATACCAATTTGGGATCAACACACGAAAGCCCCATGCCTTCCTGCGATCCAGATAGCATTGCTTCGGTTTGGTTTACGACCACTACTGGCCCCAATCAAACATCCTTTTTAATTACCGTTGAATTGGGTACTATGGATTGGATTGTAATGGACATTTTCACAGATTGTGCAGGAGGAATAGATGCAAATCTTAACCAAACTTGTTTTAGCCAGGGAGACAATCTACTTAGTCAAATTACTGGCGCATCTCCAAACACTACCTACTACATTCGAGTGGGGAATCTTCCACTTTTTTTAGACACTCAAGGTGATTTTGATATTTGTATTTCAGAGTACATTCCCAATCCACCTGCAAATGATGTTTGTTCCGGGGCTATTCTTGTTCCCATAGCCGATTCTACTGGCGCATGTGTAACAAGCCCCATGAACACCTTGGACGCAACCCAAACAAATGGAGGCCCACATTGTGCACAGACTTCCGATCCCGACATCTGGTTTAAATTTAACTCAGGAAGTAACACCATCATTACCCCAAAAATTTACGCCCCAGATCTGGGTTTATTTGCAGACCCAGGAATGAATGAATATTATACTTATTATGATGCTTGCGGCAGTAAAAATATCGCCTTAAGTGCATTCTGTTCAGGCGATAGTATTGTTGGGTTTGATCAAAACACAGAATATCTCCTTAAAATATCTTTACCCCGCGAATTTTTAACAAACAGAATAGAGTTGTGTATTGTAGGAAAAAGCAATGTTGGAATCAACGAAACGCTTACTTCCAAATCCATAAATATTAGCCCAAATCCAAGCTCGTCTATGGTGAACATTTCGCTTACCCACGCCACTTCTTTCCAATACCAAATTCTGGATCTTACGGGGAAAACAATCCTAAGTAAAATAGTTAATAGCAATTCTGATCGAGTTGACCTTAACAATATAGCGTCCGGAGTCTATATGATCAGAGTTCGCTCTGGGGACTTCCAAAGCACAGAACGATTAATCGTTCTGTAGTCAAGAATATCGTGAAACCAAAAGCCCTTTCAATATTAATTGAAGGGGCTTTTTTTATCTAAAATCGTGGAAAATAAACCCTTTTTTTACTTTAAAACTTAAGAGTATACTTTATCGCATTAAATTTATAGTCCCCGTGTACTCGTGAATAATGCTATAAAAATCTTTTACTATTGTTTTGTAAACATATACACCAAGCTTAGCTTTTCTGCCTGTATTGGTAATGCCATCCCAGCCTTCATTGATATCAAAAGTGGAATATATCATTTCTCCCCAGCGGGTATAAACCTGCAATTCGTAAGTGTCTACGTTATAGCCTAAATCAAAGCCTTTCTGAAGATAGACATCATTAATTCGATCTCCATTAGGAGTAAATGAATTGGGCATAAAAATGGTCATATAGGGCTTGACAAAATACTCTATTCTAGCAGTATCAAAACAATCGTATTGATTTAGCATTATCTGCTGAATGACATAGTCTCCTGAATTTTGATAATGATGTGTTGCCAAGGAAGTTAAAGGAGTTCCGTCTCCATAATCATAATACAACACATTACCATTTAAACTTTCATCCAATAATTCTACCGTTTTACCAAAAGGACCTCCATTCTGGGCAATAGAAAACTGAGCATTTGGTAATGGGTATACCTCAATATAGCTGGTAAAAGTAGAGTCGTAAATACCTGGACACAGCCCATTAGCCACTGCTAACAACGTTACAGAAAAATGCCCGGAATCCGTATAGGTATGCACGGGGTTTTCATCTATCGATGAAATTCCATCTCCAAAATCCCAAACCCAATCTACTTCCATCCATGGATTAGTAGTATTACTGAAGCTAACTTCGAGTGGACCACATCCATCTTGCACAGAAACAAATTTTGGCTCTGGAGGTGTAAATACTGTTGGATAAATTGTATCACTTCCGTAACAAACTTTATTTCCTGATTTTAATATTATCATTTGAGGTCCTCCGCTGCTAAATGAAATGGGTGGAGGATTTGTGCCAGAGAAATTCTGAGTAGATGCATTCACTCCAAAATTCCATTCGTAAGTTACCCCAGCCATATTGGGCACTCCTAAATCAAATAAAAACTCTTGTGATGCAAAGCATTGAGTATCCTGATTGACCGTAAAATCTGCATTTGGCGACTCTACAATGTTAATGATGGTATCAAATAGTAATTCTTCGTAATCGTTACATTCCGGATGTCCTTTGGTGAATAATTTTAAACGGACATTGAAAGTTCCGGTGTCGCCAAAAGTATATGAAGGGTCTTTAATATTCGCGGTATTTCCATCTCCAAAATCCCATTCAAATTCAACCACCCCTTGTTCTGGCTGAACAAAATCATTTGTCGAAAAGTTAAAATCATTACCCTTGAGGCACTGGACGCT
>JBLHRE010000019.1:0-19128 GCA_047625765.1 Flavobacteriales bacterium | reverse complement strand
TTTAGTTACGGAGCAGCAGAACAACAAATATTGCAGCTAAACGGAATTTCATTGCATAATGATGGGTTTTCTGGACAAGGAATGGAAATAGCCATTTTCGATGGTGGATTTTTTGATGTAGACTCGCACAAGATTTTTGACCGATTAAGAGACGAAAATAGGATTTTGGATACGTACGATTTTGTAGACCGAGATTCTAATGTTTACGGCTCTAGCTATCACGGGACGCAAGTACTTTCAACTATTGCAGCTTGGTTTCCAGATTCTATTATAGGAACCGCACCCGATGCATCTTTTTATTTATTTAGAACAGAAGATGTGGGTTCCGAAACCTTGGTAGAAGAATATTACTGGTTGCAGGCAGCAGAGCATGCAGATAGTATTGGAGTAGATGTTATAAACTCATCCTTGGGTTACACCACCTTTGACGATTCTACCACTAATCACACTTACGAAATGTTAGATGGCAATACCACGCTAGTTACCAGAGCAGCAGATATGGCAGCGGCAAAAGGAATTTTGGTGGTAAATTCTGCAGGAAACTCGGGTAATGGGCCTTGGTATTACATAGGCGCCCCAGCCGATGGAGATTCGGTGATGGCCATTGGTGCAGTAGACGTTATTGGAAATATTGCGGGATTTAGTTCAAGAGGACCATCCTACGATGGTGATGTAAAACCAAATGTTTCTGCAAGAGGACAAGCAGCTGCTGTTGCAGGATATAATAATGAAGCTGTTACTTATGCCAACGGAACATCATTTGCTTCACCAATAATGGCGGGTATGTCTGCTTGTTTGTGGCAGAAGCATCCAAATGCCAGTAACATGGATATTTTTGATGCGATACAAAGAAGTGCTCATTTGTACGATAATCCAGATGATGACTACGGACATGGAATTCCCGACTTTGAAGTGGCTAGTAATATTCTAAGCTTAAGTGTAAACGAAACCAACATGTTCTCTTTGCAATTGATTCCAAATCCGGTAGCGTCTAATTTTAAGATATATTGGAAAGAAGGAGTAATAGTAGAGCAGGTAGAATTGATTGACATGACAGGAAGAATTGTTCAGGTTTGGAGATTGAATAACACATCGAACCGTGTAACTTTGCAATTGCCAATGATTATTTCAAGAGGTATGTATCAATTAAAAGTTATTGCTGGTAACCAGTCAGAAACTATCAAGTTAGTACACTAATGCAAAATAGAATTAGAGCGCTTTTCAAAATTCAATATCCAATTATCCAAGCAGGAATGATTTGGTGTAGTGGTTGGGAATTAGCATCAGCAGTCAGTAATGCTGGTGGCTTGGGTGTTATTGGTGCAGGGTCTATGTATCCAGAAATACTAAGAACGCATATTCAAAAGTGTAAAGCAGCAACAGACAAGCCATTTGCTATTAATATTCCTTTGTTATATCCGGACATAGATAAGTTGATGGAGATTATAGTGGACGAAATGGCACCCATAGTTTTTACTTCTGCTGGTAATCCTAAAACCTGGACCAAGTTTTTACAAAAGAAAGGAATTGTAGTCGTACATGTCGTATCTAATGTGAAATTTGCCTTGAAATCTGAACTTGCTGGTGTTGATGCAATCGTAGCCGAAGGATTTGAAGCAGGAGGGCACAATGGAAGAGAAGAGACCACAACCCTGTGTTTGATACCACAAGTGTGTAATGCGGTTAAAATACCGGTAATTGCCGCAGGAGGGGTAGGTGACGGCCGTGCAATGGCAGCGGTATTTGCACTAGGCGCAGAAGGAGCACAAATTGGAAGTCGATTTGTTGCAAGCGAAGAATCTTCTGCACATGGTAATTTTAAAAATGCGGTAGTCGAAGCGCAAGAAGGAGCCACTCAACTTACATTAAAGGAACTTACACCGGTACGATTATTAAAAAACGAATTTTTCAATCAAGTCCAAGAAGCTTATAGCGCCTGTGCAAGTCCAGAACAATTGAAAGAACTGCTAGGAAGAGCAAGAGCAAAGAAAGGGATGTTTGAAGGCGATATGAAAGATGGAGAGCTAGAAATTGGGCAGGTTTCTGGAGGCATAAACCAAGTAATGCCTGCTGGTAAAATTTTAGAAGAAATTTGGACAGATTTCCAAAGTACTATTAATCGATTGGCGGCTTTATAATCCCCATAAAAAATAATTTATGATAGCATTTGATAAGTTTGTCTTGGAGAACGGGTTGCGCGTAATTGTTCACCAAGATAAGTCTACGCCTATAGTTGCTTTTAATTTAATGTACGATGTTGGAGCAAGAGATGAATCTCCTGAAAAAACTGGTTTCGCACATTTGTTCGAACATTTAATGTTTGGAGGCTCAGAAAATATACCGGATTACGATATTCATGTAGATAAAGTTGGGGGGCAAAACAATGCCTTTACTTCTAATGATATTACCAACTATTACATCACCCTACCCAAAGATAATTTGGAAACAGCTTTCTGGTTAGAAAGTGATAGAATGAAAGCTTTGGCCTTTACTCCTAAAAGTCTAGAAGTACAAAGAAGTGTAGTAATAGAAGAGTTTAAGCAGCGCTATTTAAACCAACCTTATGGCGATGTACATTTGCTGCTGCGAGAACTTTCTTACAAACAACACCCATACCGATGGGCAACTATAGGAAAAGAAATTTCGCATATAGAAGAAGCTGTAATGGATGATGTGAAAAAATTCTTTTACAAACATTATGCGCCTAACAATGCAATTTTGGTGGTTGCAGGCGATGTAGAATTGGCAAATGTTAAATCACTAACAGAAAAATATTTTAACGGAATACCTAAGCGCGATATCCTAACCAGAAACTTAAGTGTAGAGCCAATACAAACAGAGGCGCGTGTGCTTACAGTAGAAAGAGATGTACCCGTAAATGCATTGTACAAAACGTACCATATGTGTGCAAGAGATCATAAAGACTATCATGCTTATGATCTTTTATCCGATTTATTAAGCAGAGGTCAGTCTTCTCGATTGTTCCAATCGTTAGTAAAAGAAGCGTACATATTTTCTGATATATCGGCCTATGTAGGGGGAGATTCAGACCCTGGATTATTTTATTTCAGTGGAAAGATAGCCGAAGATGTAAGTTTTGAATTGGCAGAACAAAAACTGTATGCGGTAATTGTAAAATTATTGAATGAAGGATTAACGGATGAGGAATTGCAGAAAGTAAAAAATAAGGTAACCTCGGTCTTGTTGTTTTCAGAAATGAGCGTGCTTAATAAAGCCATTAATTTGGCGAGTGCGGAATTAATGGGAGGTGCAAGCATGGTTAACGAAGAGCAGGCCTTATACAATGCCGTAAGTGTAGAAGATGTATTGCGTTGTGCAAAGCAGATCTTTACTCCAGAAAATTCAAACACACTGTATTACAAAAGCAAAAATAAATGATGGATTTAGATAGAAGTATTGCTCCCGATTGCCACGCAATTAGCAACCCAACATTTGTTCCTATTTCTTCTTATAAGTTAAGTAATGGTATGCAAGTACATACCATTGATGCAGCCTCTATAGATGTAATGCGCTTAGAGTTTGTTTTTAATGCAGGCTCTGCATTTCAAAATAAACTGCTACAAGCATCTATGAGTAACAAAATGTTGTTAGAGGGAACAAAAAAATATTCTTCGTTCCTATTGGCCGAGGCCTTTGATGCTTTAGGTGCTTATACAGATATTTCTGTAGGTCAAACTAAAGCCAGTCTTACTGTTTATACCTTAAACAAACACTTGTCTAAAGTGTTGGATTTGGTTGCCGAAATTTTTGAAAATGTTACATTTCCAAAAGAGGAATTCGAATCGGAATTAAACCAAAAGAAACAAGGCTTTTTAGTAGAATCGGAAAAGGTGAGTTCCATTGCCAGGCGCCAGTTTTTCGAGAATCTTTTTGGAACAGATCACCCTTATGGGATTCATGCAGATTTAAAAGATTTTGACCAAATTGGGAATTCAGACTTACCAGAATTCTTTAAAAATTACTACACTTTTCCCAATTGCAATTTATTTTGTTCGGGTAAAATTCCTGAGAGATTTCCTGAGCTATTGCAAGAGAAATTTGATGGGGATTTAGGTATAGGCGAAACGCATGTTTTTGAATATCCCCAACCTATTACAACAGGTGGAACGCAATTTATCGCTAAAGAAGGTGCCGTACAGTCTGCTATTAGAATAGGAGCATTAATGCCAGATGTTTACCACAAAGATTATCCAAGCTTAAAAGTGCTAATTACTGTTTTGGGCGGTTATTTCGGCTCAAGACTAATGAAAAACATAAGAGAAGATAAAGGGTTTACTTATGGCATTGGAGCTTCGTTGCAAGGCTTAAAAGGATGTGGACTTTTTAATATAAGCACCGAAGTAGGTGCAGCATCGACTAAGCAAGCTTTAATAGAAATATATAAGGAAATAGAACGTTTAAAATCAGACTTGGTTCCAGAAGAGGAGCTTTCTAATGTCAAAAGTTACTTGTTGGGGCAGTTATTGAAATCTGCAGATGGCCCGATGGAGCAAATGGATATGTTTAAAGGAGTTCAGCTACACGGCTTGAACCAGAATTATTATATAACTTACATGGATACCATCAGAAATATCGAAGCAAAGGATCTTAAGGATTTGGCGAATCGCTATTTGGTTAAAGAAGAAATGGTAGAAGTTGTAGTAGGTGCCAAGGAATAAAAATATGAGGGTTAAAACAATTTTTACCGGGCTAATTATTTTGTTTGCTTTATCAGCGGTAGGTCAAATAACAGATGCGCCTGTGTTAAATTGTGTGAGCATAGAAGGAAGCGGAAAAAGAACGCTAACATGGAGTATTCCGGCAGACCCCTCGAGTGATTTTGTTGCTTATTATTTGTACGAAAAAACAGCTTTGGGTTCTGCAAAAACTACCATAAGTAGCTATTCAAAAAGCATCTATACTTTTAGTGCGATCCCTGCAGAGCAAGGGTCGTATTGGATGGAAGTGGAAGACAATTTAGGTAATATTATTAGTTCCGATACATTAAGTCCGCTTTGGATAGACTTTACTATGGATGCAGACAGTGCTGTGCATTTGTTTTGGAGCGAAACCGTAAGTGCTAGCAGTCAGAATGCTTCCTTTCCGTATTATTATATTTATAGATCAAGTCCAATAGGTACACCTTTTATTCGGTTAGACTCTGTGGCTACTAAATTTTATAAAGACACTATTCCGGGTTGTAACAGTGCAATTTATTTTGTGGTATTAAACGATTCTAATTCCTGTTTTTCCAATTCAGAAACCCAGTACGTAGATTTCTATGATAACGATGCACCTTTGGTAATTGATATAGACTCTGTAAGTGTAAATGGAGCTAATAATGCAATTGTGGGGTGGTTTGGATCTGTAGATAAAGATGTGCAAGATTATATCGTATATCAAAACATAGGAGGCAACTGGCAAATATTAGATACCCTTAGAAATGCTACCTCGTATGTCAATAATAATTCATCTGCCGACCTTGGATTTGAGCGTTACAAAATTGCTGCTATGGATACCTGCGGCAATGTTGGGCCTTTGGGCTCCGAACAGCAAACCATATTTATGACACTGCAAGGTGATGCTTGTGCAGGAACAGCAACCATCAATTGGACGGCTTATTTAAATTGGCAAAATGGGGTTGGAGGGTATCGCATAATGCGATCTTTGAATGGAGGGTTGTATCAAGAAATTGCAAATACCACTGCCTTAAATTATGTGGACAATAGTCTGCAATCAGATTCTAACTATTGTTACAAAATACAAGCGGTTGACGGCAATGCATTAAAAACCTCAAGTTCTAATTTTACTTGTATTAACATTCACCTGCCTATAGATCCAGAATATGTAATAATGGAATCTGTGGGTGTAAATATCAATACCAATAAAATTGATGTGTCAGTAATCTTAGATCAAGAACCAGATATTAGTAATTATTGGTTGCAAAGGTCTTTCGATGCAAACGGCCCCTATAGCACACTTTCTGCTATTACTCCAAATGGACCTACATCAGTAATTTATTCCGATGTCAGTTTATCATCAGTTGCACAAAAAGCTTATTACAGAGTGGTTGCAGAGAATTTCTGTGGTGTTTCCGTTATTATTTCCGATACCAGTAGTCAAATTATTATGCAAGTTAACGGACAGTCTGGTGTAAATACCATCAATTGGACGGCCTACCAAAATTGGGATAATGGAGTGGTAGATTACGAATTGTTTAGGGTAATAGGAGGAGCCTATACTAGCTTGGCTACTGTGTCGGCTAGCACCTTGCAATATCAAGACAATGCAATGGCTTTAGTGGCTCAAGGGCAGCCTATTTGTTATCAGATAAAGGCCACATCAGCCAGCCCAGCAAATAGATTTAATACGCAACCAGAATCCTGGTCGAATGCTATTTGTGTAGAAAGTGCACCTACCTTTTATATTGCCAATGCCTTTACGCCAAACGGTTTAAATCCGATATTTGGCCCGGTAATGAACAATTATATTCCAACCGAGTTTGAAATGCAGATTTATAGCCGTTTTGGAGATATGCTTTTTAGATCTTTCGATGCAACCATTGGTTGGGACGGTAAAAATCGGAAAGGAAATGATGTGCCTACAGGAGTGTATGTCTATTTCTTAACCTTCGAAGATAAAGAAGGGCAATTTCAATTGCTTAGAGG
Source organism: Flavobacteriales bacterium (assembly GCA_047625765.1). GTDB lineage: Bacteria > Bacteroidota > Bacteroidia > Flavobacteriales > JBLHRE01 > JBLHRE01. The sequence goes on along the minus strand of JBLHRE010000019.1, from coordinate 12,460 downwards.
TTCTGTTACGTTGTTGCGATAAAGGATTCTTCGCTATCAATTTCTGCTATCCAATGTTACATTTGTAAATAGGAATTTGTTATTGTAGAGAAAAATTTTTGCTGAATATTACGCTGTTGCAATACTTTGTAAGCAAGGATTTCAAATCTGTCTATCGATAGGTAGATCCGAGCGATCTTAGGTTTTCTGCAAGTTGTTTTCCGTCAATTAAGACTAAGGTTGCAGAACCATTTAGATTATTTGCGTATTCAATTGCTCCTTTTGTGTAGTATGATGTTGTTATGAAAATGCCTTTATTAGATGGAGCAACTACCAATGCTTCGATAAACTTTTGAATTTCTCCACCATATCCCATTTTTCGCAAAAGACTAACTACCAATTTTTCAAAGGCAATTGTAAAGTGTTTAGCAAATGGTTGAATAAATTCACTCAGCTTAATTTTCTCTTTTAATAATTTCAAATCGGGTAACCTTATTTCATCGTGTTTAGGTAATGGCATTTGCTGTTTTTCTTAATATTGGGAGCTTATTATAACCCTTATAAATATACATTTATTAGGATGCAATTACCTGCGAAAGTCATGGTTATAAGGTTTTTAGTGGTCAGACTTATACGTCAATTTCGTTCAAAGGATTTTTCAATATACGACACATGTGTTGCACATTATGTTCTTTACTATAAGGCGTGCCCCATTTTTTAAAATATTCAAGCACACTGCTTTCACCTCCTTGTTGCGTTTCCATCCCTCAATTTTCATGCAAATCACTTGCGTATTAATTCATCAAAAATTCGTAATTTTGTGCGCAATTCAATCATAAATTGCAAAACGTTCTCTTATGTCATTCAGTTCAGAAAAATTTGTAGGCGAAGGCCTTACCTACGATGACGTCCTATTGGTTCCCGCTTATTCGGAAATCCTTCCACGTGATGTGTCAACAGCAACAAAATTTACGAGAAACATTAGCTTAAATACGCCTATTATTTCTGCAGCCATGGATACGGTTACAGAAAGTGAAATGGCAATTGCTATGGCTAGAGAAGGTGGTATTGGTGTTTTGCATAAAAGCATGACGATCCAAGAACAAGCTTTAGAGGCGAGACGTGTTAAACGTGCAGAAAGCGGGATGATTTTAGATCCTGTAACCTTGCATCAAACCGCATTGGTTATAGATGCTAAACGCATGATGCGGGAGTATAAAATTGGAGGTATTCCTGTAGTAGACGAAGACATGAAATTGGTTGGTATTGTTACCAACAGAGATTTAAGATTCGAAAAGGACGACCAACGCCCTGTTGCAGAAGTAATGACCTCAGAAAATGTGGTTACAACTTCAGAAAATACTTCTCTTAATCAAGCAGAAGATATTCTACAAAAACATAAAATAGAAAAATTACCGGTAGTAGATAAGAACCACAAATTGGTTGGTTTAATTACATACCGCGATATTATAAAAGTAAAAGAACAACCAAACGCTTGTAAAGACCAGTTTGGAAGATTGCGAGTTGCTGCTGGCGTAGGTGTTACTGGCGATGTTCTAGATCGTGTAGATGCTTTGGTAAAAGCCAACATCGATGCTATTATTATTGATACTGCTCATGGGCATACCAAAGGAGTGGTTGATGTATTGAAAAAGATCAAGGCAAAGCATCCAACTTTGGAGTGTGTTGTTGGAAATATTGCAACGGCAGATGCGGCAATATACTTGGCAGAAGCAGGAGCCGATGCAGTAAAAGTTGGGATTGGTCCTGGATCAATTTGTACAACCAGAGTTATCGCAGGAGTAGGATATCCGCAATTATCAGCAGTACTAGAAGTAGCCAAAGCATTAAAAGGTACGGGTGTTCCTGTAATTGCAGATGGTGGTATTCGTTTTACGGGTGATATTGTTAAGGCCTTGGCAGCAGGTGCAGATTCTGTAATGTTGGGTTCTTTGTTGGCTGGTACGCACGAATCGCCTGGCGAAGCGATCATCTATGAAGGAAGAAAGTTTAAGACTTACCGAGGAATGGGATCTATAGAAGCGATGCAAAAAGGCTCTAAAGACCGTTATTTCCAAGATGCAGAAGACGATTTAAAAAAATTAGTTCCAGAAGGAATTGTAGGTCGTGTACCCTATAAAGGAATGCTTACAGAGATTATGTATCAGTTTATCGGAGGATTAAGATCTGGAATGGGTTACTGCGGATCTCGTACCATTACGGATCTTAAAAATGCTCAATTTGTGCGCATTACTTCTGCCGGAATGAACGAAAGTCACCCCCATGATGTTACTATAACAAGAGAAGCTCCTAACTATAGCAGATAAACTTGCTAAATAGGCTGTATTAGTTACATTTGTTACCCTTAAAAAAACCACTTAAAAATGATGAATAAGAGTTTTATTGGATTGTTGTGCGCAACAGTTTTGTGCTTAAACGTACTTGGTCAAAACACTAGTGATAAAGTGTTAATGACAATTGGTGATGATGATGTTTATCTATCAGAATTTTTAAGGGTTTATAATAAAAACCAAGGAATTGGTAACCTAGAGCAAAAGAAATCGGTGGCCGATTATTTGGAGATGTTCACCAATTTTAAACTAAAGGTAAAAGAATCCGAAAGTTTAGGAATGGATACTGTCCCTTCATTTATTCGCGAATTAGAAGGTTATAGAGTCCAATTGGCAAAGCCTTATTTGATAGACTCTAAGGTTTCTAAATATCTTATAGCAGAGGCCTACGAGCGCTTGCAATTGGATGTAAGTGCAAGTCATATTTTGATTAATGTAGACGAATCTGCAAAACCTTCTGATACATTAAGAGCTTACAATCAGATTTTGAATTTGCGTAAGAAAATTCAGCAAGGAGAAGATTTTGGGACTATAGCTAAGGAAAAATCTAACGATCCATCGGCTGCAGAAAATCATGGAAACTTAGGTTACTTTTCTGCATTATACATGGTGTACCCTTTCGAATCGGCTGCATTTAACACTCCGGTAGGAAATGTGTCTATGCCTATTAGAACTCGTTTTGGATATCATATTCTAAAAATTCACGATAAAAGACCTGCTAGAGGAAAAGTAAAAGTTGCACACTTAATGGTGAAAGCGAACAGTAGGATGAATGAAGAAGAATTGAAAAAATCCAAAATAAAAATAGACGAATTATATGTTCGTCTTAGAAATGGCGAAGATTTCAATCAATTGGCAGAATTGTATTCTGATGATAATATTTCTGCGGAAAAAGGAGGGGTACTTCCAATATTTGGTATCAACGAAATGGTTGAACCATTCGAAGATGCTTCGTTTAAGTTAGAATCTCCGGGCGATATTTCTGCACCAATTAAAACCAATTTCGGTTGGCATATTATCCAATTAAAGGAAAAGGAAGGATTAAAGCCCTTCGAAGAAATGCGCTATGAGCTGGAAGGAAGAATCCAAAAAGACTCTAGATCACAATTAAGCAAAAAAGTATTTGTAGACCGTTTGAAAAAGGAATACCAGTTTAAGGAATACCTTAAAGAACGAAATGATTTTTACAATCTTGTAAATACAGATTACTTTAAAGGTACCTGGAATACAGAACGTCCTTTAAGATACAAATCCACCCTATTTGTTATTGATGGTTTAAAGTTTAAGCAGCCTGCCTTCACCGAATATTTGGCATCTAAGCAAGTTAGAAACGCACAAGCAATTCCTGTTAAATCGTTGGTAGATAAATATTATACGGAATTTGTAGAAAAGTGCATACTTGACTACGAGAATGGCCGTTTAGAAGACAAGTATCCTGAGTTCAGGAATTTGATGCAAGAGTACCGCGATGGTATTTTGTTATTCGAATTGATGGGCGATAAAGTTTGGAATAAGGCTACAAGAGACACTTCTGGATTAAAGAACTTTTTTGAGTCTAGAAGAGATGTGTACATGTGGGGAGATAGAGTAGAAGCCTCTGTAGTAAGTGCTGCTAGCGAGAGAATGGCAAAAAAAGCCAAGAAATTTATTGAAAAGGGCAAGCCTTCTGATTGGATTTTGGAGAAACTTAATGTGAAATCTCAATTAAATGTTAGTTTCGAAAGAGGGGTTTTTGCACAAGGAGATGATGTTTTTGTTGAAGCCAATAAGCCAACAATTGGATCAGGAGCTTTTGTGAATTCTGATGCAGGAGTGAAATTTGTTTACGTACATGAAAATCTAAAACCAAGTCCTAAAGAATTACAAGATTCAAGAGGAGTTGTTATAGCCGATTATCAATCGTTCTTAGAACAAGAATGGATTAAGGAATTAAGAATGAAATTCCCAGTATCGGTAGAGGATAAAGTCTTGTTGGAAATCAAGTAAATCAATGTTTAGATTTTTTTATTTATTAATTATTCTTCTTGCTTTTTCTTCTTGCAATGGCCTTTTTAAGCCTAAAGCAGTGGATAAAGTTGTTGCAAGGGTCTATGATAATTATTTAAGAAAATCTGAGATTGATGCAGCCTTTCCTAGAGGTTTAAGTAAAGACGATAGTTTAGACTTTGCCAATAATTTTGTGCAGCAGTGGGCAACAAATTTATTAGTGCTTCAAAAGGCAGATGTTAATTTAACCGATGCAGAGAAAAGTATAGAAACGCGTGTTAGGAATTATCGTAATTCTTTATTGAAGTATGCCTACCAGCAACAAATGTTGTCTAGTATTTTAGATACGGTAATTCCAAAGCAAGAAATAGAAGACTACTACAATTCGAATCTCAATAATTTTAAACTACGCACAAATATTGTGAAAGTGGCTTATGCAACCTTCAGTGCAGAAGCTCCTGAATCGTCTGAATTTGTTAAGAAATTTAGATATGGTGTAGGTGAGGAAGATAAAGAGTATGTAGAAGACTATTGTTTCAAATATGCTTCTGATTTGCATTTAAACGATTCTTTATGGATGAGTTTTGATGAACTCATTTCCAAGGTAAGTATCCATTATTCGGGTAAAACATCTCGTTTTTTAAGATATAATAGTTTCTACGAAAGTAAGGAAGCTGATAATTGGGTAATAGTTCGATTTTATGACTATTTATTGGAAGGAGCACAAGCACCTATAGACTTTGTTAGGCCTAATATAGAGAGTATAATTCTGAACAGTAGAAAGATCGAGTCTTTAAAGAAAATGGAAAGGGATTTATTTAACAATGCCCTCCAAAAAAAACATTTAGAAATTTTATAAAATGAGAATAACACTAATAGGCTTATTGTTTCTTTCCATTTCAACTCTTGCTCAAGAGCAATTAATTGATAAAGTGGTTGCTGTTGTTGGAAATGAAATTATTCTCAATTCTGATGTTGAGGTTCAGAAAGAACAAAGGGTTCAGGCTGGCGAAGAATTAGGTCCTAATGGATCCTGTAAAGTCTTAGAAGATTTAATGTTCGAGAATTTATTGGTGCATCAAGCCGAGGTAGATTCTGTTCTTGTTACAGAAGATGAGGTTGGCGCAGTAATAGACCGAAGAATGGAATATTTTGTTTCTCAATTAGGAAGTAAAAAGAAGCTCGAAGAGTACTATGGTAAAACCATAATCGAGATTGAAGAAGAATTGTACAAACCTATTTACGGACAGTTGGTTGCGCAGAAAATGCAAACCCAAATCACTGGAGAATTAAAGGTTACACCGCAAGAGGTAAGGCAGTTTTTTAAAGGAATCCCAACCGATTCTTTGCCATTTATAAATTCGCAAGTAGAAATTTCTCAATTGGTTAAGTATCCTGAAGTGACTCCCGATTCGCGTAAACAAGCAAAAGACAGAATAGACGAATTGTTACAACGAGTTAAAGATGGCTCTAAGTTAAGTACACTAGCTGTTTTGTACTCAGAGGATCCGGGTTCGTCTAAGAATGGAGGTAAATACGAAGGAATTAAGCGTGGACAGTTTGTGAAAGAATTTGAAGCAGTAGCCTTTACAATGACACCGGGTGAAGTATCGGAGGTTTTTGAAACCGAATATGGTTATCATTTTATGGAATTATTAGCAAAAAGAGGACAGGAAATTGACCTTAGACATTTGTTAATTAGCCCTAAAGTTACAGATGATGCCTTACAAGAAGCAAAGTCATTTTTAGATAGTATTAAAGTTTCTATAGAAAAAAGTGAAATTAGTTTTGCTGATGCAGCCAAAGAATTTTCGGATGATAAGGCTACTAAATTTAATGGAGGGATGATGATAAATCCTGCCACGGGTGAAACAAAATTCGAAATTAATGAACTGGATAAAAGCTTGTTTTTTACGATAGATAACCTTGAAATTTCAGAAATTTCTGAAACCCTTTTCATGAACTTGGCTGATGGGAAGCCTGCTTTTAGATTGATACAATTAAAAAAGCAAACACCTCCACATAGAGCAAACATGAAAGACGATTATCAAAGAATTAAGGATGTTGCATTGTCTCAGCAGAAAACAAAGGTGTTGGAAGGTTGGGTTTTAGAGCATGTAAGATCATCATATATTCGAATCGATGAATCTTACGATAACTGTGAACTAAGCAAATGGAGAAAGTAATACAAGCATCAACAGATGCATTGGCTATAGATGCCTTAAAAGAAACCTATGTCGAGCTAACAGCCGAGATATCCAAAGTTATAGTAGGGCAGCACGAAGTTGTGAGGGATGTTGTGTTGGCAATTATTGCGAATGGACATTGTCTTTTGGAAGGGGTGCCTGGATTAGCGAAAACCTTATTGGTAAATACTATCTCCGAAACCTTAGGCTTGAATTTTAATAGAATTCAATTTACGCCAGATTTAATGCCATCAGATATTACGGGTTCTGAAATATTAGATAACGATCGTAAATTTACATTTGTAAAAGGCCCATTGTTTTCTCAAATTCTTTTGGCCGATGAAATAAACAGAACACCTCCTAAAACTCAAGCTGCTTTATTAGAAGCAATGCAAGAGAAAGTGGTTACTGTTGGAGGGAAACGTTATCCATTGGAACAACCATTTTTTGTGCTGGCTACTCAAAATCCAATAGAGCAAGAAGGAACATACTCTTTGCCAGAGGCGCAGTTGGACAGATTTATGTTTAACATTAAAGTAGGTTACCCAACTTACGAAGAGGAGTTAAGTATTGTAAAGAATACAACAAGTAACAAAAAGGTTAGTCTTGATAAAATTCTTACAGGAACAGAGATTTTAAAAATACAGGACTTGATTCGTAAAATGCCTGTTGCTGAAAATGTTTTGGAGTATGCAGTTACTTTAGTTGGTAAATCTAGACCAGACTCTTTATTAGCAACAGATAACACAAAGAATTATGTTGCTTGGGGTGCGGGACCAAGAGCATCTCAGTATTTGGTTTTAGGAGCAAAGGCACATGCAGCAATTAAGGGTAAATACTCTCCAGATATCGAAGATGTAAAAGCGATTGCCCATGCGGTATTAAGACATAGGATTGTTAGAAACTATAAAGCAGAGGCTGATGGAATGGGGATGGATGATTTGATTGATTCTCTTATGTAGCAAAAAGTATTTTAATTATTATATTAAGCCTGATTCAGTTAGAATCAGGCTTTTTTTATTTCACTTTTTTCTTGCCAATGGTGTATCTAAAGGCACATGAAATTTCAACTCCAGAACCACTTAAGCGTAAAAGTTTATCTGGAACCAGACTTAAATCATTATCTCTTTGGCCATAACTAGTAGCTGTATATTTTAGATACCTCAGTTTAAATCCTGGTTCTATACTAAGGTGTGCTCCAACATTAAATAAAAGCCTTCCATCTATACTTGCACTATATGCAACCTCGTAACCAATAGCTTCAAATGACTTATTGTTTTCTATTAATAGCAAATTACCGGGTAAATGGGTTGATACTCCAAAGCCAATTAAATAACCGGTTAGAGCGCTTGATTTAAAGTCGATAATTTGATAATAACAGCCGATATTAAGTTGTTTGTTATTAAAGGTTACTGAAGTTGTTTGCTCTCGGAAAGTTCTCTCGAAAGTTGGTTTGTGCAAGCTAAACGTAGCGTAATAACCCCATGTAGTATTGAATTGTATAGAGTAGCCCAATTCGAATCCAGAACCCAATGCAGGGCTGTAATTTACTTTATCGTTGCCCAAATTAAATTGCACATTTGCTATGCCTACACCATAATATGGCCTAAGTAAAATGGCAGATTCTTGAGCAGAAACGTACGATGAGAAAAGTGATATAAAAAAAGAAAGTATATATTTTTTCATTATAATTAACAATTAAGTTAAATTATAAATCAATTATTTAGCCATTAACTCAATTATTTCGCTAGTAACTCAATATAGGCTCTCAAGTCCTCTATTTGCTGGTCGCTCATTTTTTCTTGAGGATAAAGAGGCATGTACTCTTTATGCCCATTTTCGGAATAAGTTCCTTTTCTGATAATTTCGTAAAGGGATAATTGATTATTAGAAGTGATGTTGGATTGCAACCACTTAAAAGTGGTTTTATAATTATCTAAAACCACATCACTTTCGCCATTTATTCTATGGCAATGTTGGCAACTGCTTTGGTAAATTATTTTCCCTAAGTCTGGTCTTCCTTCTAAATTGTAGCCTTTCTTTTTGTTAGAAGGAACAGTGCCAAAGTTGGCGGGGCTTTTTTGCAGGTACTTGCTTTTAATGGCAAGTATAGCCTCTTCATTGGAAAGCTCATATAAGTTAGCGATAGTGTTAGAATCTATGTCTAAATCAGACATTTTTAATTCCAAACTCCAGAAATAGGCAAGTATGCTATTTAGTTCCCACTCCTTTAAAATTCTGCCTTGCGCACAAACTTCAGCACACAGTTGAATGCTTTCTTCAAGACTATTTCTGGCGTCCTCTACAAGTTCGCCATACTTTTTTACGTAATCATCGTTGTACCATGTTTCACGATTAACAATACCCCAAAAAGTGGAACCAGGCAGGTAAGGAATTTGTTGGTCTGCAGCATATTGTAACCTTTCATCTGGATTTATTTCCGAAAGGTTTAGATCTTCTCTTTGCGTATTGTGGCAGGAGGTGCAATTGTAAAATTTAGAAATGAATTTAGAACGTTCACCATTTGGAGGGGTAGATACCTTTCCGGTGAAGATAAGTTCTTTGCCTCTTTGAACTTGCTCCTCGGAGTACTCGAAATAATGGGAGGGTTTAACTTCACCTAGATGAAAGAGAAATTCCGAAATTTTCGAATCTGGAGTAAATTTTATTTTGTCCTGATTAGATAAAAATGAAATAGGAGTAACAATACTAGCTATTAATAGTAGAATAAGTGCTTTCATCCAATTACTTTTTACCTTTTAACTTAAAATCTCTGGTAATGTTGAACCCATAATGGATATCTCCTTTGGTCCATTTACCCGTAGTTTGTGTAAGAAATAGATTGTCCACCATTCCTGTTGAATTACTTAACTGCAATTGAAATACATGTCCTTTTGTATCTATATCAAGTCCAATAGAAAGGCAATTCTGGATGGGTTCTGCTAATTGATTTGGAAGGGCATAAGCATATTCCAGATTCAAGCTTAAATTCTTTTTAAGTAAGAATCTTCCTGCGCCTTGTAAAATATAGACATCGTTTTTTTCTTCGGTTGTAGCCACTAAATTTCTATGAATATATATTGGGCTTAATTGAAGACTTAAACGGTCATTAAAACGTTTTGCAATAAGAATGTTTAAGTTATATGTCAGTCGATGTATAAATCTGAAATTATCATTAGGTTCAATTAACTTTAAACTGTTTAAGGTGCTTCCTCCAAGTATGGTAATACTGATTTTTTTGCCTCTTCTTCCTTGTTGCCAAAGGCGATATTTTATAAATCCGTCAAATGTTTTTTGGAAAGAACTCCTTCCAATTCCAATGCTGAAATTTTTACTCAGACCATAATCAAAGGCAATACGTGCAGTTGCATTATCTAGTCCAAATAATTGGTACGCACCGCTGTTTAACCTCCCAAATCTGTGAGAGATAATAAATTTCAGAGCACCTTCATTAGATAATTCTACAGAATGTCCATTGATAATTCTGGAATCATAAAATATTCTTACGGGTTCTTTGGATTGCGCTAAGGCGTTTAGAGAAAACCAAATGCAAAAGAAGAGTAATTTAATTTTCATTTGAGCCATCAGTTATCCAATTTTCTATTTGTGAGATAGTACAATCGCTCAGTTTAGGTCCGTTTTTCGGCATAGGTGAACAGCCAATGTTGTGGTTTATTGCACATTGCAATGTGCCAGAATCAGCATATGGTTTTATATCTGCATATGTTTCAAAACCTATTCCCCCACTCAATGGGTTTGTTGAGTTATTGTGGCATTGAAAACAGTTGTTTTGTAGTATTGGAACAATGTTACTTGTGTAAGAAACGGCTTCCAAATTACAGTGGTCCGAAGGGAGTAAAGTTTCTTCAACTGCATATGTACAGGCAGTAATTGAAGAAATGGACAACAGGATTATTAGAGAAATTACTAGCCGCATATAATGTTTATTTAAAAATTAGCTACTGCTTAAAATAGGGTAGGAATATTATTAAGGCAATAATGCATGAGAAAATAGCCGTTATTAATACTGCTGCCGCACTAATATCTTTTATTTCCCCAGCCTTAACGTTAAGACTAGGAGACACGAAATTTACAATTTCTTCAATTGCCGTATTAAATGCTTCTGCAGAAAAAACCATTGCAACACAAATATGCAATACACACCACTCTAATTTGCTGACACCTAAATAAAAACCTAAGGTAAGTAGTATACCATAAGAGATTAAATGGACTGGCACATTACCTCCAGATTTTAAATATGTAATGAGTCCTTTACCCGCATATTTAAAGCTTCTAAGTAGCCGTTTCATTGATTCAGTATTTATCTAATCAAGGTAACTGAAGTTCTTTCAACATATTGTTGATTTCCAAAATCCTGATAAGAGATAGTAGCTGTGTAAGTACCCATAGGAGCAGGATTACCTTGATTTAAGAGGGTGCCATTCCAATTTAGATTAGGGTCATTTGATTTGAAGACAAGTTTCCCCCATCTGTCGAAAATTTTAAGTTCGTATGTTCCAGGCCTTACACCAATAGCCGATACCTTGTAGTCATCATTGGTTCCGTCATCATTGGGCGTAAAAGCGTTGGGGACATAAATGGCTTTATTATCGATAAACCAAATTTGGGCAGTAGTATCATCGTAACAACCAAACGGATCTTGGACATACAGATTAACCAAATAAGTACCTGTATTGGTGTAATTGTGGAAAGTATTACGATTGTTAGTGGTATAACCATCGCCAAAATCCCAGAGCCAATATGTAGCAAATCTAGAAGAATCATAGAAATCTACCCTAGTATTGGTAGCATAAACGGTGTCATTAGAAAGTCCAAAATGCGCAGTAGGATTGTCGTAGAACTGATAATTAACAGAATCTATATCCGTACAAATACCATTGGTATCTGTCCAATAGAAAACGAAGTCGCCATAATCAGGCACGGTAACAACAGCATTAGAGTCATAAATGTTAGAGAATACGACACCAGAATCCTTCGAAAACCAATTGGCAATACCAATAGGCGTACTTGCATAAAGCGTGTTCGATAAACCACAAATCGTATCAGGAATACCCGCTTGCGCATAAGCATTTTGATACAACACCATTGTTACTTGATCGGAACTAACACATAGGCCATTACCATTACTTTCTGTCCACGTAAAAGTATGACTGCCATAAGAGCCCATAGTAACTTGGGCATTAAAGTCATTCGCATTTGGATTGTAGCTAACTCCCGAACTGGTAGAAGTCCAAATACCATTACCAACAGAAGGAAAAGCCCGAAGATTGATTGTTAAACCACAAGTAGTATCAGGAGTCCCAGCATCCGCTATTGGAGTTTCGTAAAAGTTGATGGTAACACTAGCAGAATCTTTACAGAAACCAAAATTATTGCTTTCTATCCAAGTAAAGATAACTGGACCATAAGAAGGAGCCGTAGCCGTAGCATTAGCCAAAGCTGCATTATCAAAAGTAACACCAGCAACATCTGCTTTCCAGAAACCATTACCAACTGAAGGACTCGCGCCTAAAGTATAGTTCAATCCACAAATAGCATCATTAGAGCCGGCATTAGCAACAGGCTGCTGAATAAATTTAACAGCAACAGTATCTCGGTCGATACAACCAAAGTTATTATCATCTGTCCAGACTAAAAGGTAATCATGAGTAGCATTAGTAATGGTAATATCAAAGTTGCTTGTTTCAGTATTAACATTGCTAAAAACACCAGCTCCACCAGAGAGGATCGACCAATTTCCTGTTCCAATAGCTGGCATAGCATTAAGGGTAATAGAGCCATCACAAGTAGAATCATCGGTGCCCGCAAAAGTATTGGGTTGTTGCACGAAATTGACATTTACTACATCACTCACAATACATCCATTGTTATCTTCTGTCCAAGTAAAATCAACAGGGCCATATCCAAAGACCGAAGCACTTACAGCTGCCCCAGCAT
>JBLHRE010000018.1:0-19147 GCA_047625765.1 Flavobacteriales bacterium | reverse complement strand
TAATCAAATCATCTATCTGATCTTGATACTTATGAATATCATCTTCTTTATGTGCTTCCAATTCGGTTTTCAATTGCTCATATATAGATGCTACGCCATCAAAGTAGTTTTCATCCTCTGCATTCTTCTTCCACTTGTTAAGGCTTTTTTCGGTCTCGGTTTCATACTCATAATCTTTGTCCGATAAAAAGCTCACAAATTCCTCATATAACTTTTCATCAACCTTAAACGTTTCTGGCGAAGCAATAGACGGATGCTCGTATTTGTATTTGGTAGCAAAATCAAAAACCAAATTCTTACGAATTAAACTTCCTACAATTTGCCCATATTTCAAAGCTTCTGTATCCGTATCAGGATCAACACCACCTCCGTCATAAACAGCACGTCCGTTGGTTGTTGAAAATTTTGTTCTTAAAGAGTCTGCCATTTTCCCAACACTTCCATCATCGTTACGGTTACTATAGTCTATGGCTTGAATACATCTTCCGCTTGGCGTATAATATTTAGCAATGGTTACTTTAAGCTGCGAACCATAGGTTAGTTTCCTTGGCTGTTGTACCAAGCCTTTTCCAAAAGATCTTTCTCCAACAATAACAGCCCTATCTAAATCTTGCAATGTTCCTGCAACAATTTCAGATGCCGATGCTGATGAACGGCTTATTAATATTGTTAAAGGTATCTCTATATCGATGGGTGCATTTGAGGTTTTATAAATTCTATCCCATTCCTTAATTTTTCCTTTAGTGCTTACGACCTCTTGGCCTTTAGGAATAAAAATATTACAAATGTTAACGGCTTCTCTTAACAAGCCACCTGGGTTACCTCTTAAGTCTAACACCAACCCTTTCAATTGGCTCTCCGCTTTTAATTTTTTAAGAGCGTCCTTAACATCCTTACTTGCCGTTTCAGTAAAACTTCTCAATCTGATATATCCAATCTCCCCTTCAAGAACTCCAGCATAAGGAACAGATTTGACTTGGATCTCTTCTCGTTTTATTTTGGTAACGATTTCTTTACCCGAAATAGCTCGTTCTATTTTCAGTTCTACTTCGGTCCCTGGCTCACCTTTAAGCACAGAGCTTATATCAGAGGTATTCTTTCCCTTTACAGATTTACCATCAATCTCCTTAATCTTATCTCCTGCAATTAATCCTGCCTTATCCGCAGGGAACCCATGATATGGTTCTGCGATTATTACATAGTCGCCATCTCTTCTAATAATAGCGCCAACACCACCATATTGTCCAGTTTGCTGAAATCTATAATCTTCTATGTCCTCTTCTGGAATGTAAGTAGTATAAGGGTCTAATGATTCTAACATGGCATCTATGGCCTTGTTCATTAATTTCCCCGGATCAGTTTCGTCTACATAATACATGTTCAATTCTTTGAACAGGGTATTAAAAATATCCAACTGTTTGCTTACATCAAAATAATTGGTTGTAAAGGCAAAACTGACTGTCAATCCAACACCTACGATTAACCCTAAGGCCAATTTTCCAGATTTGTTAATCCACTTTTTCATTCTTCTTACTTTCTATATCGTTAACAAAACGCTCTAAGAGTTTCTTTATTTTCCCTTCAATAAAATCAAATTCAGGAATCGTATTATCCAAATAGATTATCATAATTGCGTAGGACTCTTTTATCTCTCCAACAATCTGATCTCTTTGCAATCTGTATGCCTCTTTTACTAATCGCTTTACCTTATTACGGTCGACCGCTTTTTTCAATCTTTTTTTAGGCACAGAAACAGCCATTTGTAGTCCTCCCTCTTCTGTTTTTAAAAACACAGCACGAAAAGGAAATTGCCTTACAACATCTCCTTCCACAAACATCTTTTCTATAAGCTTACGGCTTTTTATCCGCTCTGGTTTTCCTAGTGTAAATCGCATGGTTAAAATTAAAATTTAATCCATTAAAAAAGGGGCTTAATAGCCCCTTTAACATTCTTATAACATTTATGCCAATTAGCGCTTGTTTGCTTTCTTAATATATTGCTCCAATGCCATTGTCATAGAAGGAGCCAGAGCAGTTGGTGCTTCAATATCCAATCGCAAGCCTGCATCTTTTACAGCCTTAGCTGTTGTTGATCCAAATGCGGCCAAACGTGTATCATTTTGCTCAAACTCAGGAAAATTCATCAATAATGATTGGATTCCTGAAGGACTAAAGAATACTAAAATATCGTAAAACACATCTTCTAGATGGGACAAGTCGCTACAAACTGTTCTATATATAATAGCTCTATTGTAATTAATAGCGCCTTTATCCAACAAACTAGGAATTTCTGGCTTAAGAATATCAGAACTAGGTAATAGGAATGTCTCTGACTTATGTTTTTTGATCAAATCCATTAAATCAGAAAACGTTTGTTTCCCAAAATAGATTTTACGTTTACGGTAAACCACGTATTTCTGAAGGTAATATGCAATTGCCTCTGACATACAGAAATATTTCATAGAGTCTGGAACAGAGAATCTGCATTCTTCAGCCATTCTAAAGAAGTGATCTACGGCATTTCTACTTGTTAAAATAACAGCGGTATGATCTAACATGGTTACTTTTTGCTTACGAAATTCCGCAGCATCCACACCTTCAACGTGAATAAAGGGTTGGAAATCTATTTTAACTTTCTGCTTTTCAGCTAAATCAAAATAAGGAGATGTTTCCGTTTTAGGCTCTGGTTGCGACACCAAAATCGTCTTTACCTTCTTCAAAGTCTAATTCTTTAGTCGTGTTAAACTCATTTTCTACTTCCTTATAATAAGTTAAGTGCAATTTTAACAAGCACTAATAAGGGTAGAATTTCAAGCGCGCAAATGTACGCAAATAAATGATAGCTTGGTGAATCGCCCTCAAAAACAAAAACATAAGTAATTCTCGCATAACTTAAAATCTGCAAGAAAGCATACACAAGCAGCAGCGCGTAAGTAAAGTTCACGCCAGAAATTGGGCTATAAAATTCCAATAAAAGAAAAGGAATAAGAAACAACCCTATCCATTGCGAATACAATTGTTTTAAGAGAAAATAGCGCTTCACTTTTGCATGAGACTCAACTACAAGACCTATAGCATGCCCAATAAACTTCCTTGCCAGACTATATAACATTAAGCCAAGCACTATCAAGCCAAACAAGGACACCTCATTTAAATCAAATGGAATTTCTACCGAATACATTTCAATCAGCCTATAAATCAATAAACCAAATGCCATAAAGAAAACTCCACTAAGGATTACATTAAACCAATTCAACAAATTGGAATCAAAAGCAAAAAAATCGGTCTGAGGCCCACGGACGCTAAACATCCTGTAAAGCATCTGAAGTCGTTTTGGCTCGTTTAATTTTACAATAGTAAACAAGACTAAAATCAATAAAAAGACGGCTAAAATCCAATCTTCTTGAATAAGTACTCTAGGTTCGATCACAATATTATACAGAATGCTATTTTTGCAAAGGTAACACAAGCTTTGCGATAAGTCTAGTTTAAAAAATTACGTTCATATGATTCTAAGTGCTTTTGCTCCATATAAAAATTTAGGCCTACTAATAATACGCCTTGGCCTTGGTGTAATGTTTATGCTACATGGCTATCCTAAGTTGTTTGGAGGATACGAAAGATGGGAGTTCCTTGGACAACAAATGCAGTTGATTGGAATTAACTTTATTCCAACCTTCTGGGGATTCATGGCTTCGACAAGTGAGTTTGTTGGTGGCCTATTTTTTATTTTAGGGTTCCTTTATAAACCAACCACCCTAATTTTAACCTTTACAATGATCATAGCTTCACTATATCACATAAGTATAGGCGATGGTATAAATGGCACTTCGCATCCGATAGAAATGGCCATAGTATTTATTGGTTTATTATTTACCGGGCCAGGGAAATACAGTTTGGACAAAGTTATTTTCAAATAAAACAAGCGGCCTGTGCTGCTTGTTTTATTTGAAAATTTTAAATTATCTAGCAATAGAAATCATTTGTTTCGCCACTTTACCTTCAGCCTCAACCTTTACAATATAGGCTCCTGCCGGCAAATGCGCTATATCAATGTTGTTATTGGAAACTCTTTCAAAAATCAACAAAGCGCCACTCAAATTATAAACAGACACCGTTGCATTTGCAAACGTCCCATTAATGTTAATATAGCTAGAGGCAGGATTTGGAAAAACTTGAATATCCAATTCTCTATTTTCCGACACAGACATTGTAGCCTGTTGGATGGTGTTCTCCGATATTGCAATAACATCACCAGACGCATTATTATTACTATTGGCGAAGTTCCCGGCAACATAAAATGTTACGGCACCTTCGGCTGTATAAGGCGCTATCCATTTGAACATCCAGGTGTTCGAATCCATTGCATCGGTAGAAGCACTTACATGTGTAATATTTCCTCCGACCAATTTTGTTTCGCCCGAAACAGGAAGAAATCTTCCTACTTTTTGACCAAATTCTTCCTCTGCCGCCAATTCAAATCCAAAACGCTGCCCTCCAATTTTTGTCATTTCTACTGCCACATCAAGTGTGTCGCCAAGACTATATCCAGCTATCGCCACATTTACAGAAACGGCCAAAACTTCGTCAGAAACTGTTGGCCCACTGTGACAATAAGGTGAAGCGCACGTATTAGAATTATCACCTAATGATCCCGACCTACCGGAAGGGGCTCCATTCCTATAAGTAAACCCTTCTTTAGCCATTAAACCTAATGTTGCAGCTAGAATTAAAAATGCATATTTTCTCATAATATTATAATTGCTTTTTTGAAGGGCTCAATATATCAAAAATCAATAGATTTGCAGTACTATATAATTTAGAACGAAATCATTATGTCAACGGATTTATTTCAAGCCCCAGACTACTACAATTTAGATGATCTTTTATCAGAAGAGCATAAACTAGTAAGAGGTGCTGCTCGTGAATTTGTAAAAAGAGAAGTGTCTCCAATTATTGAAGAAGCGTGCCAAACGGCAACTTTCCCAAAACAAATCTTAAAAGGTTTGGCTGATTCTGGTGCATTTGGCCCTTATATTCCAGTTAAATATGGTGGTGCTGGCTTAGATCAAATCTCTTATGGTTTGATTATGCAAGAGCTAGAACGTGGTGATTCTGGAATTAGATCTACTGCATCGGTACAATCTTCTTTAGTAATGTATCCTATTTTCGCTTATGGAAATGAGGAGCAAAAAATGAAATACCTACCAAAATTAGCGAACGGAGAATTAGTGGGTTGTTTTGGACTTACCGAACCTGATTTTGGCTCGAACCCAAGTGGAATGGTAACCAACTTTAAAGACATGGGCGACCATTATCTTTTGAATGGTGCTAAAATGTGGATTTCGAATGCTCCGTTTGCAGACATTGCAGTCGTATGGGCTAAAGACGAAGAAGGAAGAATTCACGGTATTATTGTAGAACGCGGAATGGAAGGCTTTACAACGCCCGAAACTCATGGTAAATGGAGTTTAAGAGCTTCGGCTACCGGAGAATTGGTGTTCAACGATGTTAAAGTTCCTAAAGAAAACTTATTGCCAAATAAATCTGGCTTGGGCGCTCCATTAGGTTGTTTAGATTCTGCACGATATGGAATTGCATGGGGTGCTATTGGTGCTGCTATGGATTGTTACGATACAGCTTTGCGTTATGCAAAACAACGTATCCAATTCGACAAACCAATTGCCAGTTTCCAGTTGACGCAGAAAAAATTGGCAGAAATGATTACCGAAATCACGAAAGCACAATTTTTAACTTTCAGATTGGGTCAGTTGAAAAATGAAGGAAAGGCTACTACTGCCCAAATTTCTATGGCGAAAAGAAATAATGTTGATATGGCTCTAACTATTTGTCGCGAAGCAAGACAAGTATTAGGCGCAATGGGCATTACTGGCGAATACTCTATCATGCGCCATATGATGAACCTTGAGTCTGTTATTACTTATGAGGGGACACATGATATCCACTTACTAATTACAGGTATGGATGTAACAGGAATTCCTGCCTTCAAATAAAATTACACTACACTTATATTGAAAAAGGATCTGCAATGCAGGTCCTTTTTTATTTTGTCTAAGAAATTCTTGCCACAGAATCTTCGGTTAATTGGTATCTCTGGTTACTTTCTTCACAAGTGGCATATCCATCCTCAAAATGAAGTCTGTGTCCGTATTCGCTAACCCAGCCGATCTGATTCGCTGGATTCCCCACCACCAATGCGTAAGCCTTAACTGGCTTGGTGATTACCGCTCCTGCTCCTATCAAACAAAAAGAACCAATTTCATTTCCGCAAATTATTGTTGCATTAGCTCCAATGCTTGCTCCTTTACGCACCATTGTTTTAGCGTATGCTCCTCTTCTATTAACTGCACTTCGTGGATTAATAACATTTGTAAAAACCATTGATGGCCCTAGAAAGACATCATCTTCACATACCACGCCAGAGTAAACAGATACATTATTCTGGATCTTCACATTTTTCCCCAACAATACATCAGGAGAAATAACAACATTCTGTCCAATATTACATTGTTCGCCAATTTCGCAATCGGACATGACATGTGAAAAATGCCAAATTTTAGTGTTTGCTCCGATCTTACAACCTGCATCTATTACTGCTGTTTCGTGAGCGAAATAACCTGTGTTTTCCATATTTTTATAATAAAAAAATCAAATTTCTGAATGCGTTTTAAAGTGGTGAAACTATTTCACAAACAACTAAACCGCATTGACCTTGACTTGATTGAGGTGTATATGTGTCCGACCTTTTATAATCGATAAATAAACCATTCGACCTTAAACTTCCCTCTTCAGATTCAGCAATATCCCACATATGACCACTTCTATCTTTTAAATTGTTGTATTCATTCAATTGAAAAGAATACCTGTTACTAGAACCCACTGTCGCTTGTATCGAATCAAACTCACCTGCAAAATTCACAAGATAAAAAACATAAGGGCTATTTCCAGGTACAATGGTCATAGTAAAATCTTCACTTCCAGATCCACAATTACCAGATTCCCATTCTTCAGTTGAGACATAAGTATCTATAAATTTATCAATAGGGTTTGAAATATAAATTGGGAATTCTAATTTATCAGACTTTGAACCATCTTCCGTTTCTACAATTAATATAACGGTATACAATCCAGCATCTTCATATTCATGTGAAAATTCAACAACACCATCTTCAATTGTCCCATCACCTAAATCCCATGAGGTACTACTAGCATTTGTAGAATAACTTGCAAATTCAATTTTTTGGTCAATTTCTGCCTCCTGTGTGCTAACCCCTGCAATTGCTTCAGGCTCCTTAACGCAAGAAATTAAAGACAGTGAACATATTACCATTATGGCTGAAAATAATTTTGATGTAGTCATAATTTGATTATTTGGGTTAAAATTGAAAGCGAATCTATGAAATAGAAATCACCTAAAACCAAAAAAGGACCTGCCTTAGCAAGTCCTTTTTTCTTAGTACGGGCGGAGAGACTCGAACTCTCACACCTCGCGGCACCAGATCCTAAGTCTGGCGTGTCTACCAATTCCACCACGCCCGCATCCGTTAGGAGGGCGCAAATATAATTGTTTTTTCCATCCCCACACAATCAATACTATTAGATTTTTCATTTCTATTAAGGCAATTGCCATTAGTAAATTGTTATTTTTGCATTCGTTTCAAAACAGAAAGTATGTTAACAATTGACCCTAAAGAAATTGCAACCAAAGATTTGCATGGTTATTTGCTAGGAGCTATAGGCCCAAGGCCTATAGCGCTTGCAAGCACCGTTGATGCAAATGGTAATGCAAACTTAAGTCCCTTTAGTTTTTTCAATGTATTTAGTGCTAATCCTCCCATTGCAATTTTTTCGCCAGCAAGAAGGGTTCGTAATAATACCACGAAACATACTTTAGAGAATGCTATAACCTCCAGAGAGGTTGTTATTAATATTGTTAACTACAATATTGTTGAGCAAGTTTCTTTATCGAGCACCGAATATGGTGAAGGTGTAAATGAATTTGTAAAATCTGGATTAACTCCATTAGACTCCGAAAACATTGCTCCTTTTAGAGTGAAAGAATCTCCAGTGCAAATGGAATGCATCGTAAAAGATGTGGTAGCATTAGGTGAAGAAGGTGGAGCAGGGAATCTTGTGATTTGTGAAATCGTAAAAATTCACATCAATGAAGCTATCCTTGATGCCAACGGAAAAATAGACCCAGATAAGATTGACCTAGTTGGTAGAATGGGCGGAGACTGGTACTGTAGAGCCTCTGGTGAAGCCGTTTTTAAAGTTGAGAAACCATTGAGGAAATTGGGTATTGGAGTGGATAAAATCCCTCAAAGCATCCGTAACTCTTACATCCTAACAGGAAACGATTTAGGGAAACTTGGGAATGTTGAGAAATTGCCAGAAACCGAAGTGGTTGAAGCGTACATGGACAATAGGGAGATTAAAGATATTTTAGATCGTTGTAATGACGATGAAGAACAAAGAGTTGAGTTACACACCCATGCTCACGAATTATTAGATCAAGGTAAACTTGATGAAGCTTGGAAAACATTACTTATTGATAGATTAAATAGATTATAACATGTACGAAATTAGCGGAAGGGTAAAAGTTATTTTAGAAGCGCAAACATTTACAAGCGGCTTTCAGAAAAGAGAATTTGTTGTTACTACTCAAGAAAAATATCCTCAGGATGTTAAACTTGAATGTATTCAAGACAAAGTTGCGATGCTAGATGGATTGCAAGAAGGTGATGATGTAAACGCAAAATTTAACGTTAGAGGAAACGAATACCAAGGAAGGTACTTTGTAAACTTACAAGCTTGGGATGTGAAAAAATCTACAGGACAAGCTCCTGCAGAAATGGCACAAACACCAGCTGATGCAGCGCCAATGCCAGAAGAGGATGATCTTCCGTTCTAGATTGGAGAATGAATATTGCAAATAGCATAGAAAATAATTTTAAGAGGGTATTGCCAACACCGTTTACCATAGCGGTGTTGCTTACCTTCTTTGTTTTTTATAGGCTATTTTTTTTGCCCCTGATGGAAGCAATTTTCCGTCTCAATTAATAACTTATTAGGAAGAAGGCCTTTGAAATGCACCGCTAATTGGAGCAGAGAAACTAGATGCTAGCAAAAGGTTTACCAAGATTATTGGGGTTTTAATTTTAACTGTAGCTTTTATCAGGTCTTTATTTTTCCGGGAATTTTAGTTTAAACTTCATCAACCCAAATTTCATAAACCTTACATTAATAGGATTAGCTTTATTATTACACAAAACATTAAAGGATTCTTAAAGGCATTGGACCAAGCTATTGGAGGTGCTTTGGGAATATTAATTCCCTTTATATTTTGAAATAATGGGGATTACAGGTCTTAAAGCAAAAGCTATTTTACCCTACACCCTAATAGCAATGTTTGTTGGTGGCATCATTTTTATTCTTGGCTTATTGCTGTTTTAGCATTTTTTATTTTAAGAATATCGGTTGGAGTATTGCATAATACCACATGACCTTTATACATTACTATAGGAGCTATAAGTAATTCCGGTTTTTTACAAAGCACTCCAAACCAATCCTCTAGATTTAAGTCTGCTCCTTTTAAATGCTCCTGATAATAAGGTAATGCTTTATTTACCACACCCTTTCCATCCAAATTTAAGCCCTTAAGCATCATTTCAAAAAGTGTTGAACTCACTCTTACGGAAGTCAATTCTTGCTTGTTAATTTTACTGCTTATTGTATGTGCATAAGCCAATGTCTCCTTACTTTTTGAGGCGTTTTCATTGTATAAAATCACGAGCTCATTAGCATCTAAATACATATTATAAATTTATTGATGTTACCTTTATAAGTTACAAAAAACTAATTACCTTAGTTTTTAGAAACATTAAAAAAATGAATAGTACAAAATCCAAAGCAGTAAAAATTGAAAAAGAAGAAGTAGACTCTCTTCATTTCCCAAAAGAGTCAGTAATTCTTGATAAGGCTTCTGAAGCTACGTTAAAAATATATTTGGATAATGCTCTAACCTTGGGCAATTTAGAACATTCTAAAGTGAAAATATTTTTTGAAGACAGCCTTGGCTCAAAATATGTTGAGACTACAGTCTGGTCTGTTTCGGATAAAAATATCTCATTAAAAAAAGAAGTTCACATCCCTATTCATAGAATACATTACATAGAGCTTATCTAATAATGCAAGAATTAATGCCAAAAGACTGGTACCTCCTTCTAGAAAACGAATGGAGGCAATCCTACTTTAAAAATCTTTTGGTGGCATTAAATGATGCCTATCAAACTAAAAAAATCTACCCAAATAAAGATGCCATTTTCAATGCTTTTAAACTTTGTAGCTTAGAGAGTACAAAAGTTGTAATACTTGGTCAAGACCCCTATCATGGACCCAATCAAGCTCATGGTCTAGCCTTTTCAGTTAAGCAGTCCTGTAATTTTCCCCCATCACTTAGAAACATCTTTAAAGAATTGATAGACGATATTGGAACCACTCCAATGCATGGCGATTTAAGTCATTGGGCAAAGCAAGGAGTCCTTCTACTAAATTCTACCTTAACTGTTGAAGATGGAAAGGCTGGTTCTCATCAAAAATATGGTTGGGAAACATTTACAGATCAAGTTATTTCGAAGCTTTCAGAACATAAACAAAAATTGATTTTCGTTCTCTGGGGTGCCTTTGCCATAAAGAAGATTGCTCTCATAGACACCAACAAACATCAAGTTATAACTTCCGCGCACCCCTCACCATTATCCGCATATCGAGGGTTTCTAGGTAGCAAACCTTTTTCAATGGTTAATTCTCATTTAAAAGATTTTAATCTGAAGCCCATTGTATGGTAAACGAAAATGATTGTATTATTATTTACAAAAGCCCAATTGGTAATTTACACTTACACTGTTCTGACGTTGCCTTGATAAAACTATCCTTCAACTCTTTCCATCCCAACCAAAAAGGGAATAATATTTCCAGTCTATTAGCAAATAATACCATCTTAGAACTAAATGCTTATTTTGAAGGTAAGCTCAAGAATTTCTCTATTCCATTAATGCCAGAAGGGACAGATTTCAGAAAGTCGGTTTGGGATCAGCTCATAAAGATTACATATGGTAAAACAATTTCTTATCAAGATATTGCAAATCGTTTAAACAACCCTAAATCTGTGAGAGCGGTTGGCTCCAGTAACGGGACAAACCCCATTGCAATTATCATCCCTTGCCACAGAGCTATTGGCAACGATGGGCAATTAACTGGGTACGCTGGCGGTATAGATAAAAAGAAATATCTTTTGGAATTAGAAGCCCCTTTTAAGCAACTTTCTGTTTTCTAGAACTAGAATCCTAAATAATTCGTTTGTTAGAGTAAATTTGATGATGAATTTCAGGATTCTATTAACGACATTATTTTTATCTACAATTCAACCTATGCAAGGCTTCTCAACTATAGCGGACATGGAAATAAGTTCTATTGATAATAAATTAAGTATTGCAACATTTGGGGCAGGATGTTTCTGGTGTATTGAGGCGGTTTTTCAAGAGCTAAAAGGTGTTGAAAAAGTAATTTCGGGATATAGTGGTGGGACCATAAAAAACCCTGCTTATAGAGAAATTACAAGTGGATTAAGTGGACATGCGGAAGTTGCACAAATCTATTTTGATGCGAGCATTATCAGTTTCGAGGAATTATTGGAAGTGTTTTGGAAAACCCACGACCCAACTACCTTAAACCGACAAGGGGCTGATAGAGGTACGCAGTACCGATCGGTAATTTTTTATCACAACCAGGAACAAAAGATTGCTGCTGAATTTTATTTGCGAAAATTAGATGGTTCAGAGGCATTTTCAAATCCAATAGTAACTGAAATAAGTTCGTTTGATGTATTTTATCAAGCAGATAATTCACATCAAGATTTCTACAAAGAAAACGCAGACGCTCCCTATTGCAATTATGTTATCGTTCCAAAGCTTGAGAAATTTAGAGCTGCTTTTGCAGATAAATTAAAGTAGATTGCATTCTCAATTTAAAGCTTATTTTAATGACATCTGCAGTAAAATATCAAGGAGACTTAAGAACCACAGCATCACATTTACAATCTGGCATTAGCATCATTACAGATGCTCCAACAGATAATAATGGCAAAGGCCAAGCTTTTTCTCCAACTGATTTAGTTGCAACTGCTTTAGCTAGTTGCTTGATTACTATAATGGGAATTAAAGCAAATAGTTTGGAAATTGACTTCGGAAATCCTACTGCAGAGGTAACAAAAATAATGGGCTCAAACCCTAGAAGAATTTCTGAGATTAAGGTTGAAATAACTTTATCAAAAGACATTGACCTTGGTGACAGAAACTCTTTGGAGGCAGCCGCTAAAGCTTGCCCAGTGGCAAAAAGTTTGCATCCAGACCTGAAGCAAACCATTGACTTTATATACACCTAAAGCGTATACCTTGTACCGAAACTGATTCTGTAATAAGTAAAGGAGTATCTATTATTTCCGGTCTCAGGAATATTATCAATTAGATTATCCCTGAAATTACCCATTCTAAAATCTGCAAAAAACACTCCTTTTTCGCTGACATCTATATCTAAGCCAAATCCGGCAATAACCCCAATATGAGTTCCGTCAATCTTATTCGTGAAAGTTTCGTCTTTAAACCCATGGTCATCATTGGTGTTTGAGTCATCATATTGTTTATTATAAGCAGCTTTAAACATAAAATTGATGCTAGGGCCAACAAAAGCCCTTACACCAAACTTGCCGTTCTTTAACTTACCTGAAGCCAAAATTGGAATTTCCAAATAAGTAAAATTATAGGTATTTGTAAAACTTTCTTCTGCCCAAAAAATTCCATTTGGATCATCTTGACCTGTTACTTTCCCTCCGTTATTCACCAAGAGTACATCTCCTAACAATCCAAACCATTCGTTAAAATCGTAAGAAGCAGATATCCCGCCACTAAAACTTAATTTTTTCAAAAGATTGGCCTCATCAACTTTGGAGCTGTTGAATTCAGACTCCCCAATACCAAATCGAATTCCTGTTTTAAGGTCTTGTGCAAGACCTAGGCTACTCACTCCAACCGCTAAAAGTATAGCTAAAATCAATTTTTTCATTTTCTTAATCTTGTGGTTTATACATCAACGTAATTCCAAAAACTGAACTTACAAATTTCACCTTATCGCCATTTACTGTCCCAACAGAATTGATAGGATAGTGGTTATGGTAATCGAACGAAATAATTCCATGAGCGTAAATTGGCATCTCAAGACCCAACCCTCCAATCAGTTCAATTTCTAGAATGTTTTGTTTTGATATTTTTCTATTCTTATAAGAATACTTGCTATCGTATCCTTCGTTACTGTAAGGTCTTGCTTGACCTAACTCGTAAAGATAATTAAAAGATGGCCCTCCTATCAACTTTAACTTGGCATCTCCTTTATCATATCTATACTTAGGTAAAACAGGAGCATTAATTAAAAGCCCTATCAATTTACCCCTTCTATTTGTAATAAAGGCAACAAAATCAACACCAAACTAGTTTAACAATTGCTAGTTCCCAGCATAACTATATTGAGCCGTAATGCCTTCTTTGATTTTCTCATCGCTAAAAACATTTTTTAATTTGGTTTGCATACCCATTCCAAATCTAAATCCATAATACATTCAATTGCCCTGGGGTTTTGCAGTATTCCGGAAGCCAAAAAGAAAAAAGAAAAACACCAAAACGATTGTTTTATGATTTGACATCTAATGCGTCTCTTAAAGCGTTACCAATCATTATAAATGCTAAAACCACAAACATTATTGCCAAGCCGGGGTATAGTGCCAAATAGGCCTTATCCATTACGATATAAGCATAATGATCTTTTATGATCCCTCCCCAGGAGGGAGTAGGTGGTTGTGCGCCAATTCCCAAAAAGCTTAATCCAGCTTCAATTAATATTGCTGCAGCAAAATTGGCCGCTGCTATAACGATTACTGGCCCCAAAATATTTGGCAAAATATGTTTCCAAATAATTCTAAGATCGCTATATCCCAAAACTTTTGCCGCTTCGACATACTCCATTCGTTTCACGGACAACATCTGCCCTCTTACGACTCTCGCTACTTCTACCCACATCGTTAATCCAACAGCTACAAATACCTGCCAAAACCCCTTACCTAAGGCTAAGGTTATGGCTATTACCAAGAGTAATGTTGGTATGGACCAAACCACATTTATTACCCAAGAAATAATAGCATCTGTTCTCCCTTCGAAATATCCCCCAAGGGAGCCTAACAAAATCCCCACTAACAAAGAAATAAATACGGAAATGGCACCTACAGCCAATGAAATTCTTGTTCCTAAAATAATTCTACTTAAAAGATCTCTTCCGTACTTATCGGTCCCTAACCAAAAAGTTGTTGTTGTAATAAAATGCTCTAAACTCGATGCTGAAATTTCCACCAGACCTAAATCTTGAGCTGTTAACTCAATTTCTTCTTTAGAAGGATGTAACGTAACTTTAAGAGAAGCCCCAACAAACTTATATTCAATAAATTGTAAGGTTTTACTTTCCAAACCAATTTCTGAGCTAGGAATGGTAATTTTGAATATCTGGAAGCCCGGAGACCTAGTGCTCAGACTTAGATCCATAGAATTTGCATTATTGCTATCATCTGGCATTAAAGCATAAGCAAATATTGACACCACTATCGCTAGTAGGATAATAACAGCTCCCATTAATCCCATAGGGTTATGGAAAAACTTTCTTAAAGATTGTATGAATGGACTTGTGCTTTGCAACATTGATTTTGTCTGCCTCAAAAGTACAAGCTTAAATACTAAAAAACGAATTAGGCTTTAACTATCAATCTAAATCCTTGTCCATGTACATTTATAATTTGAATGGATGGATCCTCTTTGAAATACTTTCTAAGTTTGGTGATATAAACATCCATACTTCTACCTGTAAAGTAATTACTCTCTTTCCAGACCCGACTTAAAGCATAGTCTCTTGGTAGAATTTCGTTTTGAAATCTACAAAGCAATTCTAAAAGGTCTGCTTCTTTTGGCGAAAGCTTCCGCTCTTCTTCCTTATAAATCAAAACTCTATAATCGACTTTGTAGGTGTAATCGTTTACAAAGTACTCTTCCTTACGTTCCTTTTCTTGCATTCCGTTTCTATGCAAAATGGCCTTTATCTTATACAATAAGACTTCGGAGTCGAAAGGTTTGGTCAAATAATCGTCTGCCCCTAATTGAAATCCTTTAAGCACATCTGCCTTCATGTTTTTGGCTGTTAAGAATACTACAGGCACGTCAGAACCAGAAGCTTTAATATCCTTTGCTAATGAAAACCCATCCTTATATGGCATCATCACATCCAACAAACACAAATCAAAGAGATTATTTTTAAAAGCTGAATACCCTTTATTCCCATCTACACAGTATGTTACGCGAAAACCGTTCATTTCTAAATAATCGCATAAAACTGATCCGAAATTCGGATCATCTTCTACCAATAAAATGTGTGCCCCTTCCATAATTATCCTTTTTTAATTGGTAATCGCAAACTAAATGTACTTCCCTTTTTCAATTCACTTTGCAGTGTTATTCTCCCTTGATGAGCCTCTATTACGGCCTTCACATAACTTAAGCCAAGACCAAAACCTTTTATGTTGTGAATATTTCCGGTTGGTTTTCTATAGAATTTCTCAAAAACATGCTTTTGTGTTTCTTGGTCCATTCCCATCCCTTTGTCTGATACAGAAATGATTACCCCCTCTTTATCTTGTTTTAAAGAAACAGATATTATTGGGCTATCCTCTGAGTACTTTATTGCATTATCTATAAGATTTGACAAAACATTTGAAATATGCATTACATCAACATCAATTTGTAACTCCTTTATGGAACCATCAAAATCCAATCTACCTGTTCTGTCTTTGACTTGCAATTGCATGTTCTCTACAACATCTGTGATAAGCCCTTTAATATTTACGGTATCAACATGCATAGTTACTTCTTGTCTATCTAACAGTGATATTTGTAAAACACGCTCGACATGTGAATGCATTCTATGATTCTCCTGCTTTATGATTTTCACATAATGACTTAACTTATTGAAGTCTGCATATACTTTTTCATTCATTAAGGCATCAGTGGCCAAAGAAACGGTAGCAATTGGAGTCTTAAATTCATGCGTCATATTATCGATAAAGTCTGTCTTAATTTCCGATAGCTTTTTCTGTCGCAGTATAATGCGAATAGAAGAGGTAAATATGTAAAGAATAATAAATGTAAAAAGTAAGGACAGTCCAATCAATAAACTTAATTGACGGATAAAGAATTTGGGTTTGCCCGGAAAATATAATTGTAAATAACTTGGAGTCGTTAATAAAGCATTTGGAAACAATGCCATTTGATAACCTCCTTTAAAACATTCGGTTTGAAACCCTTTAGAATGAATTGCTGTAATCTGAGAATCGCCTTCTATCAATCCATAATGGTAAGGTATCTCTACCCCAAACCGTCCCAACTCTTCGGCTAATATTCTTTTCAGCTCCATGGAATCCACTCTATTTTCCACCGATTTATCCTGAGTTGCTATTTCATTTAGAAACTCATCAACCATTGTATAGAAATGACCTGATTTCGATAGAATTCGCTCCTTAATACTCTCATAATCTCCAGAAGCCTCTATAATCACCATGGCCGTGTCTCCATTTTGCCATTGATATACTTTATCTAAGGAACCTTCTAAAGTCAAATCCTCAACTGTTGATGTAGCTCCAATATATTCTCTCTGAACTTGAATTTTAGGAGCTGAAGAGACCGCCTGCAAGCTATCGATGTCGACATTAAAATTATAAGTTTTAGAATGAATACTTCCTAAAGATGAGCCTTTGCCCGCATTAGATTTAGATCCCATTCCATGACCTAAAAACTCAATAGCCTCGTCCCGCTCTAACTGAAGAACCGTTTGTACCATCGCCTTATTTACAGACTTATCAAATTCCTCTGCTTTGAACCCAACCGCTTTACTTATCCAATACGATTGCATGGCAATAATCCCAATTAGGGCCATGCTCATCAAAACTATAATTAAGGGTAATTTTTTCATTTCAAAATCAAAGGTAAGAGCTTAAATGTCAGAATAATTTCGGTAACAAAGTTCAACTAGCCTTAACTAGTCCAAATACGCGATTTCCAGCGGTATTTCCTACGGAATGACAAAAGACCCAAGGCAAGCAAAAACCAACTGTAAATCATTATCATAAGCCCTGTGGCGAGTTTGTTGGGCAGCAAGTTCAACTTCTTATCAAGACTTTGAACCCCATGATATTCTATCAGCCACATAAAAATAACCGGGATCACATAAAGCAAATTTTGAGAATAGATGGACATTACAATCAAACAACACACAGAAACATGACTACTTATTTGAAGCAATCCTATAAACAACATATGCTTGTCTCTTATCTTTCTATTCTTACTTGCCCATCTTTGCCTTTGCGCTATTATTTCAAGCAATGAATTTTTGGCCTCAGTAATAACAATATTCTTTTTACTGAAGCGCTGAGGAACAATTTGGTAATTTAATTTCTTGATGTTTTCTAGTAAAAATATATCATCTCCAGTTGCAAGATTATTATCTACCGTAGGATATAGACGTTTCCGAAATAACGTACTCGCCCCATTTGCTAACACTGCATGATTGGCTAATGCCGAACCTTTAGTAAGTAGCATTAAAGCATGCTGCTCAGCAGACAAAAGTTGTTGTAAAAAGCCTCCCTTTTGATAAAATACACCTCCTAAAACCATCCCAACATTAGGCCCTATTCTTTCCATCATTGACGATGCCCAATTTTCTGAAGGTACACAGTCCGCATCTGTGCAAAGTACCCATTCGGTTTGAACAAATTTTAACCCGTACCGTAAAGCTGCTTTTTTACCGTTCCCATCCGACAAATTCAAGTGTAAAAGTTGATAAGACATAACGCTTTCTAACAATTCTTTTTCTGCTAGTTGGTATGAGTTATCGGTAGAACCATCATCTACCAAAATGAATTGCATTAATTCTTTAGGGTAATTTTGCAGACTTAAGGCCTTTACTAAATTGGAAAGATTCCCTTCTTCGTTTCTAAAACAAACCAAAACCGTAACAGCTTGACGGTTCCCATTAATTTCTAAATTATCATTTTGCATCAATAAGAAAAGATCGTACACACTTTTGAGACCTAAAATGAAAAGAAAAAGATAAAACAGCATCATATTAATTTTAACTGTTTCGAAAATTTAAAGCCAAGCAACAATGGCAATAAAGCATTAAATACCCATTGCAAAAAAATTATTGTCAGTACCAAAGTGCCCAATTTCGGGAATAATAATAAAGCAACCGATTGTCTACCCAACAGATCGCTTAAAAAGAAACGCGGGATAAAAGATGATACCCAAAAATAAATCACAATTCGGCTATAAATTTCTATGCTTGGTGAGCTAGACTGAAAAAATGAAATCAACATTAGCAAGGACAGTGAAAAAATAAAATATCGTAATACTGAAACACCCAAAATACGGATCCTCAAATTAAAATTAATTCCTTGAGGTATGTTAATCCATCTACTTAAAGATTTATTTATAAAACGAGATGCTCTTTGACTGAAAAACAACAATAGATAAACTAGTAAACCAATTGGAATAACACATCTTAATGGCTCTATCAAAAACCCGCTTTTCATGCTAATAATAAACGCCCCTAAGCAAGCAAAAATCCAGGTGGAGATCTGCTGAGATAAATCCAGTAAAAATTTTCTTGACCAAATTTCACCCTTTGGTACGCCTTTAAAAATAACAGATAATACGGGGTATATACCTAACCTTCCTGGGGTAGCATATGACAAGCTAAAAGAAGACAGATTGAACTGAAACAATTTATAAAATCCAGTCTCTTGAAAACCGTAGAATCCAAACTTCCATTTTAAAGTTTCTAAAAGCCAATTTATTGTAGCCAAAAATGTACCAGCACTCAACAACAAAAGTATTGGTATAATTCCTTGCTGATAATAGAATGCCGAAATCTGCATTATTGCATCAGTATTGTTTAATTTTGAGAATACAAAAATCAGTGAAGC
>JBLHRE010000017.1:0-19803 GCA_047625765.1 Flavobacteriales bacterium | reverse complement strand
AGCTAAATCACCAATGAAGTTTTCCGAATCCATTTTGATGGGATTGTTTCTTTGGAAAAAAACAGATTGACTCGAAATCAACTCTTGTTGCTCATTGATCAACTCAACCCTTAAATTGTAATTTCCAGAGGCAAGAGATGTAATCTTCATGGGTGCAAGTAGCACATGTATATTGTCATTTTGTAACAATTTTTGACCTCCAAATTGTCTAATCTTCTTTCTTGTTTCAAAGGTCTCAATAAAGTAGCGCACCATCACTCGCTTGTCCTTACCAAGTACAGCTCCAACATTATATATTTCAATATAAAAACTAAGCTGATCGAATTCTGGCGGGAAATAATAATAGCCAGGTTGGATTAGCGGAATAATCTCTAAGTTACCTTTGGTGAAAGGGCTATTGCCGGTAGTTTTTTCAAAAGATTCCAATAACATTAAATCAGATAGGCCAATTTTATTTGCTTGGAATGGAAGCTCTAATTTCTGAGAAATGGTTTTTGGAATATCGTCTTTGTTTGCATCGTCCATAACAATATCTAAGTCATAAGACTTACCAACGAGCAATGGAATCTGAATTTTGTACACAAAAGAAGGCAAACTGTCATTTATGGAATTAACAACTGGGCTATTCACTTTTAGCTTATCAAAAAAGAAAACAGAATCGCCAATAGAGACCGAAATGCTGATATTTACAGCCCCTTGAAAGATGTTTTTAGTAATTTCCGAAGAATTTATACTTTTCCCATCAAAGTCAAAGTAGAATTCGGCATAGCCCAAATCGTCTTCTGCATAGTAGTTGTAGAAAGAGATGTTTGCTTTTAACTCTTTGGCCGTCAGATGGCTTGTAAGCGTAAGCGAAAGTACTGTTAGCAGTGATATTATATAGCGCATTGTAGAGGTGTTCCTATTTAATGAATAAAGGTACAAAATAAAGCAACAAAAATATCTTTTAAGCTTGTGTGAAAAAACTAAAAAAGCATATATTTGCAGCCGCTTAGGAGAAATGGCAGAGCGGTCGAATGCGGCAGTCTTGAAAACTGTTGAGGGTCATACCTCCGGGGGTTCGAATCCCTCTTTCTCCGCAAGAAAAACCCAACAGTGCAAACTGTTGGGTTTTTTTATGTCCAAAAATTTCGAAGCAAGATTTTGGTTTTTGGACATAAAAAAAGCAATGAGAGCGAAGCCCTTTAGGTTCTTCTTGGTCAAGGTATCTCTGCTAGGGATCAGTTCAGAAGGGATTGAATCCTGAGTGCTTTTAAAGATCGCACAATCATCCCTCAGAAAAACGTGCAGCGTCAAGGGCAGATGTACAGCTTACAGGTAAAATAAAGAAAGCTGGATATCTTTTAGATATTCAGCTCTTGGATCACATTATCATTACTTCGGAAGGGTACTTTTCTATGGCTGATGAGGGGTCTGTTTAAGGAAATTCCAAGTTTATTATTGTATCACTATTTTTTTTGCCCCAGACCTTCTTCCTTGACTATCAGATATTTGCAAGAAATATATACCTGGAGGTATCTCTGAAACATCAATGGTTGCTATTTTAGCGGTATTTGTTTTTAATACTTCCATACCCTGTGCTGTAAACAGAGAAATATATCCTGAAAACACATTATCCGAAGTAATATGTAAAATGCTTTGTGCTGGGTTTGGGTATACGGAAAAATCCATTTTAGTTAACTCATTAAGGCCAATCTCCTTTTTAATATACCCATGGATATCATAATACTGTCCATTATCAGGAACACCGGCAAGTGCGTAGTTCCCTGAGGAAGTGAAGAACTGTGGAGAATCGGGATATCCATTTACTGCAATTACATAGTTTTGACTATAATCAGTTGTTCCAACGCCTAATCCTCCGTATGCACTAAAATAATTTTCCGAGGAATCACGACAGTCGTTATATGTATAACCTCCTTGATAATTATTAACGCCATAATGAAAACGTACTTTGTTACTAGAGAATAATTGCAATTGGTAGTTAAAATATACTTTTGGGCTAAAGTCTAAATAACACAAACGAACATTACGCCACTCGATAACATAAGCAAGTTCACCGTCAACAGTCATGGTGTCGGCTAAGATATATGAGCTATCGGAAGCATCGGTCATTTCATACCGAGTAAAACTTAATGGGTAAAAGTACCCTCCCCACACAGGTGTCTCATCTTCTTCTGATTGGAATAACGCAACCTTAGAACGCCAATAATTCAATCGTATTGAATCCAAGTTAACATTCAAAAAGTTAAAACTAATCGGAGATCTAAATCCAATATTCGAATTATCAAAATTTACATCCTCAGTAAAATCCCAAAGTGTATCTGCATCGATGAGGGGCTGATACGCTAGTACTCCATGTGTAAAATCTATAGTTGGATAATATGAAGTATCTACACCTGATTGTGCAGAACCATATTGAACCATTGATGCCAATACGGCTATAATAATTGTAATATATTTCATGTGATTTTTTTTTCAGGCCAGCGCAAATGTAAGTCATTATTTTATTGATTATCCAGCCGCTATTGAAGCAACCGTTTCTAATACAAGAATAGAGACCGTTGATGGAGAATTAGTAAATATTATTTCCTTGAAATTACATAGAGACTATAAAGGAACTTTTGGAAGTGAGAATATTGAGGTTTATATGAGGCCTGATTATAAAATTGAAGCTGAGAGTAAGGGGTTAATTGCTGATTCAGATCCATGTTATGGCTCTCATGGTGTTTGCCCTAAGATTAATCCAGTAAGTGGTGTCGTTGGTCATTTTTTTCTATTTCAGCGTGATAATTCAAAATGGTATATCAAAGGATGGAGAGGATATCCGAACAGGGTTCATTATGAATTAACGAAAAAATATAGTGGCTTTATTGTAGATTATCCTGGCAATGGACGATATAAATTCAATATAACTCCTACTGCTGCTGAATGGGATACTATTGAAGGATTACATGATTATTTGGATGAAATAATTGGAAAGCCAGCTTTAGAGTATTCACCTGCTAATATTGAATTTTATGCTCCGATGTTTCCACATGAACGTGCGAAAATCAAATCTGATAGCATTGATGAAATAAGAAATAGGAATAATCATGAAAGAATAGAGGAAGCGGAGCGAAAATCACAAAAATATTTAAGATTCCTGAAGGAAAAACGCAAAGCAATAAGTGAAGGAGATTCACTAAAAAAAAAGAGATCGGAAATTTCACTGGTGGCATTGAAGGAGTTTCCGTAAACATAGATGCTGCTACTAGTATTCAAGTTGAATTTGTATAGTTATTTTATATTTTTGATAAATTACATATAGTTAACTTTCACAATCATTGTATTTTAACCCTTAAATTTAACCCTTATGAAAAAAATAATTTTAACTCTTTTAATATTATTCATTAATGTTCTTCTGTTTGGTCAGGGTTGGTCTGAAGGATATAAAAACCCATATGATTCTTTAGTAGTTAAGACGGTTACCGACTGCTTTAACCTGCACCCAGCATCAGTAGAGGCAACTGTAGTAAGTACACAATTAGATAGTGTTGATGGAAGATTATTAAATATAATAACCATAAAACTACATCGAAGCTATTCAAGTGACATCTCCAATGAAACGGAGGTAGTTTATATGATTCCGGATTATGTGACTTTGAAAAATGCTGGAGCAATCCCTATTTCAAAAAATGGAATTCAAATAGGCCCTTGTCATAGCAGTCATGGAGGATGCCCTTATTATAATCCAGAAGCAGGAATAACTGGTCACTTTTTTTTAGTTAAAAAAATAGACAACGGACAAGAGCGGTGGTATATCAATGAATGGAGTGGATATCCTAACAGAGCTCACTATGATTACATAAGGAGTCGCAATGGAATAACTGTAGATTTCCCTCGAATTCACCAACCCAACAGCTATTATACATACAGTGTTTTTGGTAATGCCGGAGAGTGGAATAGCTTGGATGAACTGCATTCATACTTAAGTAGTATAGACATTAAGCCTGTAGTTCAATTTAATGTTCCTGCCATTGAGCGTTATGTGCCGCTCTCGCCAAGGGAAAAAATGAAACTAAAATCTGATAGCATTGATGCACTTCGTAAGATTGAAAGGGCTGGAATTGCAAAGCAAAAAGAAGGCCTAATAAAACTCAAAAGATTAGAAGAATTACTGAAGGAAAAGAAAGAAATACAGATACCCGATTCAACAAAAAAAAGAGATCGGAAATTTCACTGATGGCATTGAAGGAGTTTCCGTAAACATAGATGCTGCTACTAGTATTCAACTTGAATTTGGTGAGTTTTCATATAGGCTGGTTAATGGAAAGAAGTATTTAGTGTTTGATCTCCTTGTTTCTGATAATGTAAATAACTCATAATTAATAGAAACGTCTGTCAATATTTCTTACAATCCAAACACATTTGGTCAATCTCTTTTCGGATTAATAAAATAACCCTTACCGGAGTAGTCCATGTATGCTCTACCCTCAAACCATTCCCAAAAATCACTTAACATAAGTTTGCCGTTTCGCTAAAATTTAGCCGAATAATTAGTATTGCCTAGCCTGAAAGAATGATAATTCTCAGCATTTAATAAATGATTTGATTTGTATA
This sequence comes from Flavobacteriales bacterium, assembly GCA_047625765.1. Lineage (GTDB taxonomy): Bacteria > Bacteroidota > Bacteroidia > Flavobacteriales > JBLHRE01 > JBLHRE01. The sequence continues at coordinate 15,204 of JBLHRE010000017.1, read as the reverse complement.
AGAATCAAAGGTATTGATTTTGTTATTTTGCGGACTCAAAATTGAACATGAAAAAACTCCTTGTACTCCTTATACTAATAGGTAGTCAAATCCATTCTAAAGCACAGGCTATTTTAGACACAGATTCAATAGTGCTGTCTATGTACAATCCGGTAACAAGAGAATTTGAAGCATATAATGCCAATGATTATTTATTTAGTAAGGATTTTGGTTCATTAACACTTGGTAATTTCGGACAACAGACCCTATTACTAAGTGAAGTAGACTTTAGGTTAGATCCTGTTCGTTTTGGAGCAGCTACTTTTCTTGCAGAGCAACCATTCTTAATTAAAAGTAACAAGACCTTTTCTCAAATAGCCTTTTCCAATACACTTAACGAAGGAGCATTGTTTCGAGCAACAGTTGCCAGGCCAATAAACGAGAATTGGCTGGCATCAATTGTGTTCGATAGAAACAATACAGTAGGTCAATATCAACGAGAAACAGTCTCTTCCAATTATGCCAACTTTGCTATTGCCAGATTAAACGACACTTTAGACCTTCAGTTTTTAATGTCTGCCAGTATAGGAACACTCAAAAGACAAGTAAATGGAGGGATATCCACACCAGACATTTTCGAATCAAATTCAGTGACCAATCGAGAGTTGATGGCAGTTAATTTACAGGCGGCTGAGCAAAAGCTACATTTATTAGATGTTAAGGTGTCTTCTCCATATATAATATATAGAGCAATCGATTCATCAGCTAAGTTTAACCATACAGTCACACCTTCCCTGAGTGTTAAAAGAACCTACTTCACCTATTTAGATAACGACCCTTTATCAGGTTTTTATCAATCCATTAATATCGACTCATCCAAAACCTTAGATTCAAATGCATTTGAAAATATAGCAGGTCAAATCGATTACAAAATTGACAATAAGAATGGAGAGTTAGAAGTAGGTGTCAAGTGGCAAAAAGAGAACACATACCAAGGATATACTAATAGACAAGAATGGATTCAAGGAATTATACAAGCAACTAAAAATATCGGAGAAGGAGAGCTCGCTTTAAAATCACAATTCAATATCGGAAAAGTCAAAGGGCATATCGTTGACCTGGATTTTATGCATCCCATAAATAAGAAGCTTAAAGTACGGATGAGATTAAACAATACAACCAGTAGAAATGTACCTTACTTATATAAGTACGTTGATAATCACAATTCATGGAAATCTCCATGGCTTAATCCCCAGCAATCTTCATGGAATATTGGTTTAGAAAAAGAAACGACTAAATTCATACGGCTTAAATCAGTAAAGTATACCAATAGATTATTCTATAATGTAGATGCGGATCTTCAGCAGATGTCTAAAACAGAATCGCTCTGGCAAATAACAGCCAAGTGGGATTGGGATATTTCTAAGCTAAACTTCGCTACCCAACTGGTGTATCATCCAAATATAGCATCAGAACCTTTGTTAGGGTTGCCAGAAGTGGTGCTGAAATCTACATTGATATATAGCGATAATGTATTTAAAGGAGCCCTGCCGTTTAGGTTAGGGGCGCAATTCAGCGGTTTCTCAAAATATTATGCGAAATCCTACAACCCATCTTTAAATAATTTCTATCTTCAAGAAGATTTCAAAACACCGTTTTATCCTTACTTGGATGTGTTTTTAGAGCTACAGATTAAATCAGCCTTCCTTAAAATTCAATACGAACACCTAAGTCAAGGCATTACATCATATAACTATTACATCAATAGTGCCTATGTTAGACCAGATAGAAGCTTGCTTTTTTCTGTCCAATGGAACTTTGTAAATTAATTTCACATCTAAGTAACTGATACTAAGGTCAGGTTCAAAAAGAATATAATTTAATTGCTATAGGTGCTTGTGAGGTTGGGAAAAGGGCTTACATTTGCAGCCGCTTAGAGAGAAAGGGGTAGAGGAGAGAGAAGCGAAAACGTTCTAAAAAGGTTGGTATACGGGGTCAAAAATTAATAAAATTTTTGTTTGTTTTCTTCGGAGAAACTATTGTATGTTTGCCGACCCTTAAAACGGGTAATTATTAGTTCTTAAAATGGTGAGATACGGGGTCAAAAATTAATTAAATTTTTGTTTGTTTTCTTCGGAGAAACTATTGTATGTTTGCCGACCCTAAAACGGGTATAGATTAGTTCTTAAAATGGTGGAATACGGGGTCAAAAATTTTTTAAATTTTTGTTTGTTTTAGAAATAAAAACTGTTGTATATTTGCCGCCCCTTACGAGGGGAATTTAGATAGAAAAAAGTTAGTTCTTTGAAAATATTGAAAGCAAGAAAAGGTAAGAAAACATTACCTGTCAAACAATCTTGAATCAAGCCAGATAGTCAAACAATTTTTACAATGGAGAGTTTGATCCTGGCTCAGGATGAACGCTAGCGGCAGGCCTTACACATGCAAGTCGAACGGTAACATGATCAGCTTGCTGATTGATGACGAGTGGCGCACGGGTGCGTAACACGTATGCAACCTACCTCTAACAGAGAGATAGCCCAGAGAAATTTGGATTAATATCTCATAGTATTGTTGATTGGCATCAATTAACAATTAAAACTCCGGTGGTTAGAGATGGGCATGCGTTCTATTAGTTAGTTGGTGAGGTAATGGCTCACCAAGACCACGATAGATAGGGGGCCTGAGAGGGTTATCCCCCACACTGGTACTGAGACACGGACCAGACTCCTACGGGAGGCAGCAGTGAGGAATATTGGTCAATGGAGGAAACTCTGAACCAGCCATGCCGCGTGCAGGAAGACTGCCCTATGGGTTGTAAACTGCTTTTGTATGGGAAGAAACGATTCTACGTGTAGAATTTTGACGGTACCATACGAATAAGGATCGGCTAACTCCGTGCCAGCAGCCGCGGTAATACGGAGGATCCAAGCGTTATCCGGATTTATTGGGTTTAAAGGGTCCGCAGGCGGGCTAATAAGTCAGTGGTGAAAGCCTACAGCTCAACTGTAGAACTGCCATTGAAACTGTTAGTCTTGAATTCGATCGAAGTGGGCGGAATAAGTCATGTAGCGGTGAAATGCATAGATATGACTTAGAACACCAATTGCGAAGGCAGCTCACTAGGCCGATATTGACGCTAAGGGACGAAAGCGTGGGGAGCGAACAGGATTAGATACCCTGGTAGTCCACGCTGTAAACGATGATCACTCGTTGTTGGCGATACACAGTCAGCGACCAAGCGAAAGCATTAAGTGATCCACCTGGGGAGTACGTTCGCAAGAATGAAACTCAAAGGAATTGACGGGGGCCCGCACAAGCGGTGGAGCATGTGGTTTAATTCGATGATACGCGAGGAACCTTACCTGGGCTTAAATGTAGAGTGACAGCTGTAGAAATACGGTTTTCTTCGGACACTTTACAAGGTGCTGCATGGTTGTCGTCAGCTCGTGCCGTGAGGTGTCGGGTTAAGTCCCATAACGAGCGCAACCCCTATTGTTAGTTGCCAGCGAGTAATGTCGGGGACTCTAGCAAAACTGCCTACGCAAGTAGTGAGGAAGGTGGGGATGACGTCAAATCATCACGGCCCTTACGTCCAGGGCTACACACGTGCTACAATGGTAGAGACAGAGGGCAGCCACTTGGTGACAAGGAGCGAATCCTAAAACTCTATCTCAGTTCGGATCGTAGTCTGCAACTCGACTACGTGAAGCTGGAATCGCTAGTAATCGCGCATCAGCCATGGCGCGGTGAATACGTTCCCGGGCCTTGTACACACCGCCCGTCAAGCCATGGAAGCTGGGGGTACCTGAAGTTCGTGACCGCAAGGAGCGACCTAGGGTAAATCTGGTAACTAGGGCTAAGTCGTAACAAGGTAGCCGTACCGGAAGGTGCGGCTGGAACACCTCCTTTCTAGAGAAAGAAGCTTTATTCAAGATTTTGGGTAATGTGGACTTCCTTTTCTTTTGCTTTCAACATTATTTTTCTGCGAAGTCTCGTAGCTCAGCTGGTTAGAGCGCTACACTGATAATGTAGAGGTCGGCAGTTCGAGCCTGCCCGAGACTACAAAACTCGGCAGGGATGCGAGTGTATGGCATAGATGAGAATAATACACCATGCTATGTAAATACTATGGGGGATTAGCTCAGCTGGCTAGAGCGCCTGCCTTGCACGCAGGAGGTCATCGGTTCGACTCCGATATTCTCCACTTATTCTAAAAGATAAAGCAGAAAAATAAAACAAAACAGATAGCCGTTGGGGCTATATTTTATGCGCTTTGGTATAAAATTATCGGTTCAATTCCGAAATCTGTACGAGTCCATTAGGACGCACGTTCATTGACATATTGAGAGAGGATATATAAAGATTAGTACGAGAAAAGTATCAAAAAAGTTATTAAGGGCGCATGGCGGATGCCTTGGCTCTCAGAGGCGATGAAGGACGTGATAAGCTGCGATAAGCTACGATGAGGTGCACACAACCTTTGACTCGTAGATTTCCGAATGAGGCAACTCGATATGTTGAAGACATATCATCCTATTTTTGTAGGAAGCAAACCCAGGGAACTGAAACATCTAAGTACCTGGAGGAAGAGAAAACAATTAGTGATTCCCTAAGTAGCGGCGAGCGAACGGGGAACAGCCCAAACCGATGCTGTTTCGGCAGTGTCGGGGTTGTAGGACCACGATATACGATGTACAATTGAAGTAGAACTGTCTGGAAAGTCAGTCCAAAGAGGGTGATAGGCCCGTATACGTAAGATTGTATTATTGTTAGTGGTATCCTGAGTAGCGCGGGACATGTGAAATCCTGTGTGAATCCACCAGAACCATCTGGTAAGGCTAAATACTACTGAGAGACCGATAGCGAACAAGTACCGTGAGGGAAAGGTGAAAAGTACCCTGAATAAGGGAGTGAAATAGTACCTGAAACCGTGCGCCTACAAGCGGTGGGAGCCTTCGGGTGACCGCGTGCCTTTTGCATAATGATCCTACGAGTTACTCCTCACTAGCAAGGTTAAGATCTTCAGGATCGCAGCCGAAGCGAAAGCAAGTCTGAATAGGGCGATATAGTTAGTGGGGGTAGACGCGAAACCTGGTGATCTACCCATGGGCAGGTTGAAGTTCCGGTAACACGGAATGGAGGACCGAACCGCCAGACGTTGAAAAGTCTTCGGATGACCTGTGGGTAGGGGTGAAAGGCCAATCAAACCAGGAAATAGCTCGTACTCCCCGAAATGCATTTAGGTGCAGCGTTGTGGTAGAGTATTATAGAGGTAGAGCTACTGATAGGATACGGGGGCTTCACCGCCTACCAAATCCTGACAAACTCCGAATGCTATAATATATACACAGCAGTGAGGGCATGGGTGCTAAGGTCCATGTCCGAGAGGGAAAGAACCCAGACCATCAGCTAAGGTCCCAAAATATATGCTAAGTTGAACAAACGTGGTTCGATTGCCTTGACAGCTAGGATGTTGGCTTGGAAGCAGCCATTCATTTAAAGAGTGCGTAACAGCTCACTAGTCGAGCGATCGAGCGTGGATAATAATCGGGCATTAAGCATATTACCGAAGCTGTGGGAATGAAAATTCGGTAGGGGAGCATTCTAGTCTGCATCGAAGGTGAGTCGTAAGGCTTGCTGGAGCGTCTAGAAAAGAAAATGTAGGAATAAGTAACGATAATGCGGGCGAGAAACCCGCACACCAATAGACTAAGGTTTCCTGAGCAACGCTAATCGGCTCAGGGTTAGTCGGGACCTAAGGCGAACCCGAAAGGGGTAGTCGATGGACAACTGTTTAATATTACAGTACTAGTATATACTGCGATGGAGGGACGGAGTAGTGAAAGCCCCGCGAACTGACGGAATAGTTCGTTGAAGGATGTAGGTATTAGACATGTAGGCAAATCCGCATGACTAGCTGAAATCCGATAGTACCACAAGGCTTCGGCTGCGTGGATAGTGGGCCTAATCAGACTTCCGAGAAAAACTTCTAAGCTTCAGGTATATACTACCCGTACCGCAAACCGACACAGGTAGTCAAGTAGAGAATACTAAGGTGCTCGAGTGATTCGTGGCTAAGGAACTAGGCAAAATAGTCTCGTAACTTCGGGAGAAGAGACGCCTATCTTTGATAGGCCGCAGTGAATAGACCCAAGCGACTGTTTAACAAAAACACAGGGCTCTGCTAAATCGAAAGATGATGTATAGGGCCTGACACCTGCCCGGTGCCGGAAGGTTAAGAGGAGATGTTATCTTCGGAGAAGCATTGAATTGAAGCCCCGGTAAACGGCGGCCGTAACTATAACGGTCCTAAGGTAGCGAAATTCCTTGTCGGGTAAGTTCCGACCTGCACGAATGGTGCAACGATTTGGGTACTGTCTCGGCCACGAGCTCGGTGAAATTGTAGTATCGGTGAAGATGCCGATTACCCGCTACGGGACGGAAAGACCCCGTGAACCTTCACTACAACTTAGTATTGACTTTGGACAAATGATGTGTAGGATAGGTGGGAGACTTTGAAGCGGCTTCGCCAGGAGTTGTGGAGTCAACCTTGAAATACCACCCTTTATTTGTCTGGAGCCTAACTCCGAAAGGAGGACAGTGCTTGGTGGGTAGTTTGACTGGGGTGGTCGCCTCCAAAAGAGTAACGGAGGCTTCTAAAGGTGCCCTCAGCACGCTTGGTAACCGTGCGTAGAGTATAATGGCATAAGGGCGCTTGACTGTGAGACCGACAAGTCGAGCAGGTACGAAAGTAGAGCATAGTGATCCGGTGGTTCCGCATGGAAGGGCCATCGCTCAAAGGATAAAAGGTACTCCGGGGATAACAGGCTGATCACTCCCAAGAGCTCACATCGACGGAGTGGTTTGGCACCTCGATGTCGGCTCGTCACATCCTGGGGCTGGAGAAGGTCCCAAGGGTTGGGCTGTTCGCCCATTAAAGTGGCACGCGAGCTGGGTTCAGAACGTCGCGAGACAGTTCGGTCCCTATCTGTAGTGGGCGTAAGAAATTTGAGGGAACCTGACTCTAGTACGAGAGGACCGAGTTGGACGAACCTCTGGTGTACCTGTTGTGGTGCCAACTGCATTGCAGGGTAGCTATGTTCGGTTGAGATAAGCACTGAAAGCATATAAGTGCGAAACTCATCCCAAGATTAGATTTCTTTTAAGGGTCGTTATAGACGATGACGTTGATAGGTCACAGATGTAAAGGCAGTAATGTCATAGTCGAGTGATACTAATAGCCCGTAAACTTTTTGAATAAGTACCTACTATCTTTGTGTATCTTCTTTCTCTCAATATGTAAAATATTTTTCCCTTTAGTGGAATAACAGCTTATGGTGGTTATTGCAACGGGGCTCACCTCTTCCCATTCCGAACAGAGAAGTTAAGCCTGTTAGCGCAGATGGTACTAGGGTAATACCTGGGAGAGTATGTCGCTGCCATTTTTTAAGAATCCCGATCTATTTATTTAGATCGGGATTTTTTTTGTCCATCGATTTTTTTAATTAGTAATACTATTTGATTGTTATGTATTCAATGCTCTGTGTAAATATGCAAAGTCTTAGTTATGTTTGTAGGCTTAAAAATCATTAAACATTTTACAATTGGAATTTGATGAAAATAGTATTTGAAGTCTTTTTAGTGTTTTTTAGAATGGGCTGTGTTGCATTTGGTGGACCAGCAGCTCATATTGCCTTGATGCAAGATGAAATTGTAGATAAGCGTAAGTGGATGGACTCGAAAGAGTTTATTGATTTGGTTGGTTTAACCAATTTGATTCCTGGGCCTAACTCAACAGAGATGGTAATGCATTGTGGTTACACGCGAGCAGGAGTTTTGGGTTTGTTTGCTGCGGGATTAGGATTTCTCTTACCTGCAACTGGAATAACGCTTTTATTAGCATTTGTATATCATGAATATGGTATGCTTCCGGTATTACAAAGTATTTTTTTAGGAATTGCTCCAGGGGTAATTATTGTTATTTCAGGAGCATTGAAGAAGATATACGGCAAACTTGATCAGAATTGGTTTTATCGGATTGTCGGTTTGGGTTGTTTGGGCTTGTCGGTTTATGGAGTATCAGATGTTCTGTTGGTAATAGGTGCTGGTTTAGTTGCTCTTATTTGGGGTTTAAGGGATAGATTGTTTTCTGTTAGCGCTGGATTAATAGGGTTTTCAAATACTAAGCTGTTTTTGATATTCTTAAAAATTGGTTCCATTTTGTATGGCTCTGGTTATGTTTTGATAGCATATTTGGAGGACGAATTGGTTACTAACCGGGGCTGGCTGACTAGTCAGCAGTTATTAGATTCTATTGCTATTGGACAGTTTACTCCTGGCCCTGTTTTAAGTACATCTACTTTTGTAGGTTATATTTTATCTGGATGGGAGGGTGCAATACTTGCCACTTTGGGGATATTCTTACCTTCTTTTGTGCTTATTTGGTTGATGCGACCTTTAATGGAATTGATGCGAAAGTCTAAAAATTTGAAGACTTTTATTGCCGGACTTAATGCTGGTACTTTGGGAATTATGGCTGCTGCTGTAATTCATTTATTACTTGAATTGGATATGCTACAATACGGTTTGGTTATTATAGCTGCTGTTTTGTTTTTCCGTTTTAGAATAAGTGCGATACCGCTGGTCTTAATTCTTGGTTTGTTAGGTGTAGGAATACACTTCTTTCTATAATAAAGGATGCTTATTGAAGTTTAGTAACTGTGCGGTTAATCTTTACATTTGTTGTGTGCATTGTCTTGCTTTTGAACCTTTCGGTTTTTGGCCAGGAAGATTGTGATGCTTTTGGAAAAAATATTGGTAGCTCTATTCAATTAGGAAGTTCTGATTTGTTTTTTGAAGCAGGCTTCGTTGGAATGCAACAATGGTTGGATCCAAATATTGATAGTACGCTTAGGCAGCAGAGATATGGTTGGGCTATAACTATTGGAAAAACAGCCAAACGTAAATTTGAATGGGGAATGCAACTGCAATTTTATCGTAATTCATTGGCGGTTTTAACTCAGTACAATTCCAACATTGAACCCTTCACGACTGCAAATCATTTTGAAGTAGGACCGTGGTTTTGGTATTCTATTTCTGAGTCCAATAGGTTAGGAATTGTTGCTTCTACAGGTTTAAATATGGTTAAAATACCTGATGATCCTCTTGCTATTCATATTAGTTACTTTGCTGCAGGGACTAGATTCTACCCCCTATACCAGAGGAAATTTCGTTTGTTTTTAGAACCTAAATTTCAGTTTAACCCCTCGTACCTAATTGGTTCTGAGGTTTCTTTAATTACCTATAATTACCAGTTTAGTCTGTTGTTTGGTGCTAGATATATTTTTAGATAATCACCGCTATTTTTATTTGGAATAAATCTAAATAAGGTTACATTTGCGAAGTTATTTATAATTACTCTAAACAATCAAACATATGAAACTCCATTTAATTTTGTCCACAATCGCACTTACTGGATTGGTGGCCTGCGACTCTTCTAAAGAGGCAGAGATAACTCCTGAAGCTCCAAACTCTTATAATTTTGATAATGTAGATTATTCTGGCCAAGTTACAAGACTTGATATGCTAGAAGAGTTTTCTACTTATATGAAAACGGCTAATACTTCTGGAACGACTTTAAATCATCAGCAATTATCGGACATGTTTTCGAATGCAAATAGTCCATTTCAAGATGCAGACTTAAACGGTACCACCAAACAACTTCGAAATAAATGTATTGCTTCTGAAGTTGCCACAATTGAATCTTGGATTGATTCATTAGTAACTTCAAGCACTTCTTTATCCGAGGGATCAAATGGTGTTGCTGGTGTAATTTCTTCCACTACTAATCCAAGTAAGAACTATCTATTTGCTGCGAATGGATATGAATACACCCAGCTGATAGAGAAGGGGATAATGGGAGCTGTACTTTATTATCAAACGACTTCTGTTTATTTAGGAGATGATAAAATGAATGTTGACAATACCACGGTTGTTGAAGATAAAGGTACTGCAATGCAACACCATTGGGATGAAGGTTTTGGTTACTTGGGAGCAAATAACTCTTTCCCACAGGAAATTACTGATTTAAGGTTTCACGCCAAGTACTGTAATGGAAGAGACGGTATGTTAAATACCAACAGCAAATTGGGGAATGCATTTATTGAAGGTCGTTTTGCTATTGATAAGGGCAATACAGACGAAAGAGATGTTGCAATTGCGCAAGTACGTTCTAATTATGAATTGGTAATTGGTGCTTCTGCTATTCATTATGTAAACAGTGCAAGATCTAATATTGCTGATGTAGCATTAAGAAATCACGCTTTATCTGAAGCCTATGCTTTTGTTTATTCTTTGAAATTTAATGTAGAAAGAAGTTTTACAACGAGTCAAATTGACACGATGTTGGCATTGTTTGGAGAAAGTTTGTATGATATTTCTATTAATGACATGGATGTTATTAAGGAAACATTAGCAACAGGTTTAGGAATTGAAACTGCAGTGGCTAATTCCCTGTAATTAATAAATAGTTAGTGCTATGCGCTTATATTCTATCTTCTTGGTTTTAGTAGTTGCTATTGGTTTTTCTTCGTGTGGAGATAAATTAAATAGTACAAATTCTCCTTTTTCAAATTTCGATTTCGAGAAGTGGTCTGCTAATTACAGTACTGTCGGGGCTGATCGAATTGCATCAATAAAGGATGGAATAGTGAAGATTAAAAGCATCGCTAATAGTCAAAATGGAACGTGGTCATTGTCTGTATTGGATTCATTAAAGAATGAATTCAATACTACCTATCTGATATACCAAGAAGCAGAATCTTTTCAAATTGGTATTGCAGAAAATTTAGCGATGCGTTCTAAACTGAACACTTTCCCTACTGACACTGTATCTGTAGAAGGTTTTGTTGAAAGCGAAAATTATAATTTTGACGCGGTATCGCATTTTGCGAGCCAAGGATTACCGGCTTTAGATTATTTATTGTTTGCCGGTAGTTCTGCTGAAATCCTGAATCGATTAAATACGGAATCAAAATACGAGGCTTATCTATTGGCATTAACTTCAGAATTGAACTTATTTTTGGCTCAAATTGAAGGTGTAGAATGGTTGGGGAGCTATGCCTCTAATTCTGCATTTGCGGCAAATGGACCCGTATCTGATGTTGTTAACAATTTTGTTTTTACTTTTGAGTTGTGTGCTCGCGCAAGGGTAGGAATTCCTTTAGGTAAATTTTCGGCAGACATTCCATTACCAGAAAAAGTTGAAGGGAAGTTTAGCAAACAAAGTCATGCCTTACTGTATAAGAACCTACAGAATTTGCACCAAATGTATTTGGGTTACGAGCAAGCGGGCAATGGTTCTGGATTGGAAGAATTGGTGCTGGAAGTTCCAAGCGGAAGTGATCTTGATAATAAAATTCAAACACAGTTCGAAACGGTATTGGATTTAGCTTCTGATTTGCAAAGTCCTATTGATGTGTTGGTAGATTCGGCTCCTGAACAATTGGAGGCTTTATATCTTGAAATGAAGAAATTGGTGGTCTTGATTAAAGTAGACATGCCATCGAGATTGGGTGTGCTAATTACTTATAATGACAACGATGGGGATTGATTCCATATCCGTAAAACAGTTCTTATCCAAACCAACTTCAAATGCTAGTTTAGCAGGGTTTAGAATTGTTTTCGGAGCCCTAATGATCTTTAGTTTGATTCGATTTGCTGCTTATGGCTGGATTGAAGAACTCTATATTTCTCCTGATTTTCATTTTACCTATTACGGGTTTTCTTGGGTGCAAAGTCTTGGAAACCCTGGCATGTATGTGCTGTTTGGTGTTTGTGGATTGGCAGCTTTTGCCATGATGTTGGGTTTGTACTACAGAATATCTTCTGTTCTGTTTTTTCTAAGTTTCTCCTATATCGAGTTGATTGATAAGGCAAATTACCTGAACCATTACTTTTTCATTACAGTAATAGCATTCTTAATGATGTTATTACCTGCTCATAAAGCATGGAGTTTGGATGTCATAAGGAAACCTAAATTATTACAAAGAACTATTCCTTATTGGATGGTTTTTGTGCTTATCCTTCAATTATCTATCACTTATTTCTTTGCGGGTGTTGCAAAGTTAAATTCTGATTGGCTATTTGCGGCTTTACCTTTAAAAATTTGGTTGCCCACCCATGCCGAAATGCCGATTGTAGGTTCTTTGTTAAGCCAGGAATGGACCGCATATGTTTTTAGTTGGTTTGGGGCTATTTACGATTTAAGTATACCATTTTTATTGTTTTGGAAGCGCAGTAGACCTTGGTCCTATATTGCCGTAATTGTTTTTCATGTGATGACAGCTATGTTGTTTCAGATTGGAGTATTTCCTTATGTTATGATTTTGGCCACTTTGGTTTTCTTTTCTCCCCAATGGTTTGAGAAGATTTTTGGTTTATTTTCTAAAACCGTTCAGCCCAAAATTAGCACAGTACCTGAAACAAATCACTCCAAATTAAAGTACTTGTTGATAGGATTCTTTGTATTGCAATTTTTGATTCCATTTCGTTATTTAATGTACCCCGGGAAATTATTTTGGAACGAAGAAGGCTATCGTTTTTCGTGGCGGGTAATGCTGATGGAAAAGGCTGGCGCTGCAACATTCTTTGTAGGTAACGATACCAATGGGTGGTCGGAGATTTACAATGGAGATTACCTAACTAGAAATCAAGAGAAAATGATGGCATCCCAGCCTGATATGCTCTTAGAATTTGCACACTATTTAAAAGAAATTGCAGAAAAAGAAGGGGGAAAATTAGTAGAAGTTAAGGCCGAAGTATACGTGTCATTAAACGGTGAAAATAGTCGTCTGTTCGTAGATAAGAACGTAAATTTGTCAGCCCAAAAAAGGGGCTTTAAACACAAGGATTGGATCCTTCCTTATTAATGAGATTTAGCGTACTCACATTCATTTTGGCATTTAGCTTAAATTGCTTTGCAGGCGATGCCGAAAAACTTTTCGGCTACGTGGTGGGTAACAATGCTACGCCACTTTCTGATGCTCAAGTATTATTAGACGAGGATACATGGGTGTTGACGGATGCAAAAGGATATTTCAATTTCAATTTCATCACACCAGGGAAGCACTCTATCCAAGTTTATTATTTGGGCTACGATTTGTTGGATACCATTATTTCTGTTCCATTTACGGCTCCTTTATCCTTTCAATTAATCCCACTACTACAGGAATTACAGGAAATAAAACTAGAAGCTAAACGAGAAGGCACGAATGGTTATACGCGACTAAGAGCTATAGAAGGAACTCAGATCTACGCAGGAAAGAAGAATGAGGTGATTTTGGTTTCTGAGACTCAAGGGAATCTGGCGACCAACAATAGCCGTGAGATTTATGCAAAGGTTGCAGGGCTAAATATTTGGGAAAGCGATGGTGCAGGATTGCAATTGGGTATAGGAGCAAGGGGATTGAGCCCCGACAGGACATCAAACTTTAATGTGAGACAAAATGGTTACGACATTGCTGCCGATGCCTTAGGTTATCCAGAGAGCTATTACAACCCTCCAGCAGAAGCCATAGACCGAATTGAAGTAACGAGAGGAGCATCTTCTTTACAATATGGGACTCAATTTGGAGGGATGTTGAACTTTGTTTTGAAAGAAGGGAATCCCGATAGTACTGTTGAAGTAAAGAGCAATCACACCTTTGGTTCTTTTGGCCTGTATTCAACCTTCAACTCGGTGGGAGGAACAAAAGGGAAGTGGAACTATTATAGCTTTTTGCAATACAAAAGAGGTGATGGCTGGAGAGAAAATTCGGGATTCGAAGCAACAACAGGGTATATATCTTTGAAGTATCAATTCAATCCAAGGTTGTCTACCAAAGTAGAGTATACTCATATGGACTATGTGGCGCAACAGCCAGGAGGTTTAACTGATGTGATGTTTGCCCAGAATGCACAGCAAAGTATTAGAGAACGTAATTTCTTTAAGGTTAAATGGAATTTGTTTGCATTGATTACCGATTTCAAACTGAACGAAAATTCTATTTTTAATTTGCGCTTGTTTGCCTTAGATGCTTCCAGAGAATCTTTGGGATTTTTAGGGAGAATTGATAGAGCAGATCCGAATGAAGAACGAGATTTAATTCGCGGCCAATTTGCCAACAAAGGAGCTGAATTGCGTTTCCTACAGCGTTATAAGTTTTTGAATCGCGCTATGGTTTTCACCAGTGGATATCGCATCTATCAAGGAAAGACTATAGGACAGCAGGGATTGGCTGATGATTCTTACAAAAGCAATTTCGAATTTTTGAATCCAGAAAACTTAGAGCGTTCTGATTATACTTTCCCAAGTATTAACCATGCTTTGTTTGTAGAGAACTTAATTTCTTTTTCTAGAGGATGGTCTATCACACCAGGCTTTAGATTGGAACATATAAAAACACAGGCCACAGGTTGGTACAGGGAGGTAAATACTGATTTGGTTGGTGATACAATTTACGAATCCGTAAACTACGAAGACCGCTCTAGCCTAAGAAATATTGGCTTGGGTGCTATTGGTGTAAGTTACAAGCCGGGGTCCAACAGAGAATGGTACGGGAATATTTCTCAGAATTACAGAGCGATTAATTTTAATGACTTAAGAATTGTAAATCCATCGTTTAAAATAGATTCTAATTTACAAGACGAGAAAGGGATTACTTTGGATTTAGGACAACGAGGCAGATTGGGGAACTATTTGACCTATGATGTTTCTGTGTTTTATCTGGCCTATCAAAACCGTATTGGTTTAATCCAAATGACAGACCTATCTACATTTACCACTTACCGTTACCGTACCAATATTGCAGATTCTAAATCTTATGGTTTAGAGCTTTTTGCAGAGCTTGATGTGCTTTCTTTATTTCATCCTAAAAAAGACATACATAAACTAAGTGTGTTTGCTACAGGGTCTGTATTGCATGCCATATATACCAATTCTAATGAAATGGCTATAGAGAATAAGAATGTAGAGTTGGTGCCTCCTTTTACCTTAAGGTCTGGAATTAGTTATAGTTTTAAGGAATGCACTTTTAAGATGCAGTATAGTTATACGGCAGCCCAGTTTACTGATGCCACCAATGCTGTAGAAGGAAATTCTTCTGCTATTATTGGTGAAATTCCTGCTTATGGTGTCATGGATTTAAGTTTCTCGGCACCTTATAAGTCGGTTGATTTTACAGC
>JBLHRE010000016.1:0-20154 GCA_047625765.1 Flavobacteriales bacterium | reverse complement strand
CAGATGTTATTTCAGAGATTTTCGGAAAGAAGGCCGCAAATAGAACTCTCCTGGCAGGACTGTTTGCCTGTGTTTTTATGCTAGTAATTGTTTTTATTGCTGATGGTAGCTTGGCTAAAAGTTGGTGCCCTGTAAGTGATGAGACTTTCCATACCGTTTTCGGATTATTACCCCTTGCGGTTGGAACATCTATGATTGCTTATTTGATAGCCTAATTTGTTGACATCAGAATTTTCCATTTCCTAAAGAAGAAAACTCAAGGGAAAAGACTTTGGTTTAAATGCAAACGAAGATTTAGCCTTATAAAGTTTTAAAGGCAATCTCATAACCCTGGTGCCTTCTAAGGTTAATGACCATGCCTTCTTCAAAAATCAAATACTGACCTTTTATTCCCTTAAGTAAACCAGATACCACTTGTTGTTTGTCGAAATTTGTGCTGTTTATTTTTCTTGGGTATTGTTCTACAGGAAAATCCAGAACAGTTACTTCTGATTCATCGGTAATATATTCAGCATATTTAGGGTCTAGCATGCTTGCGAAAAAGATCTTTTGTTGGGCTAAGTCAGCACCAAGAACTTCATTTTTAAGCATTTTTTGCCAAGAAGTTTTATCTGTCATGTATTGTTTCATATCAACTTCAATCATTCCAGCTAAATATCTATTTGGCGTTTTAGCAAAAGGAATTGCAGCGCTTGCCCCTTGATCTATCCATCGGGTAGGAATTTGAGTCGATCGAGTAACGCCCACTTTAACATCGCTCGAAAGAGCTAAATAAACATAGTGTGGAGTGTTATGATGGCGTTCTTCCCACTCTACATCTCTACCTTTCCCGAGGTGTGCCTCGCAAAGTTCAGGTTTCATAATGCATTCTGCAGCTTCTGGAGCATCGTTTAAGCAGTCGAAGCAATAACCCCCATAAAGTTTCTTTATTTTTTTCTGACAAGAGGGACAATGAATGGTTCCAGTAAAGGTCATTTCAATTTTAGATCCTACTAGAGGAGTTAAAGGAATTTCATCGCCATTTAAAGGAAGAAAATATTGAATTGGAGCATTTAACTCTGTTCTCATTTTTCGAATAACACCAATTTTCTCCATAATTTAATTTTATTTTCAGTCAATAGATAAGGCAGTGGTTCTTTTGCTATTTTTAACGCGAACTTAATTATTTCAGACTGCTCTTCCTATGGCACTATTGAATTCTATTTTTTCTTGGGTGATGAAGAAACGTATTCATCAAATCGAGTTATTCGTAAAGCATCCCCATGAAGTGCAAGAAGAGTTGTTAAAGCAACTGCTGCGGACCGCAAAAAACACGGAGTGGGGTAGGCAATGGGATTTTGATTCTATTACCACCTATGAAGAGTTTAAAAGAAGACTGCCAATCCAAAATTACGAAGACATAAAGGAAACGGTTGATCGATTAATGGCTGGTGAGCAAAATTTACTTTGGCCATCAGAAATAAAATGGTTTTCTAAATCATCCGGAACAACAAGTTCTAAAAGTAAATTTATTCCTGTAAGTGCAGAAGCACTGGAAGATTGTCATTTCAAAGCAGGAAAAGACATGCTTTCCATTCATTGTTACAATCATCCCTATTCTAAATTTTTCGATGGTAAAAGTTTAATGCTTGCAGGGAGTAAAAGTGTCAATCAATTAAGCTCGGGATCTTATTATGGAGATTTATCTGCAATATTGGTAGCTCATTTGCCGAAATGGGCAGGTTTTAGATCGACTCCAGATCAAAAAATTGCATTAATGGACGAGTGGGAGCAAAAACTTGAACGGATTGCGGAAATTACCATCAAAGAGAAAGTAACCAGTTTCACTGGCGTGCCAAGTTGGATGCTGGTTTTGGCTCAAAAAGTATTGGAGAAAACCAACTCTCAGAATTTGTTAGAAGTTTGGCCAAGCTTAGAATTGTTTCTTCATGGAGGAGTTAATTTTACTCCTTACCGAGCACAGTTCGAAAAGCTTATCCCTAGTTCCGACATGAACTACTTAGAAACCTACAACGCCTCGGAGGGGTTTTTTGGTATTCAAGACCAAAGTAATTCTCCCGAAATGCTGTTGATGTTGGATTATGGAATATTCTATGAGTTTATTCCTATGTCGGAATACGGGAAAGAAAACCCAAAGGTAATTCCTTTATGGGAGGTAGAAATGGGAGTGAATTATGCCTTGATAATAACAACCAATGCAGGCTTGTGGAGATATATTATAGGAGACACTCTTACCTTTAGTTCGTTAGGTCCATACCGATTTAAAATTACGGGTCGTACCAAGCATTTTATAAATGCCTTTGGCGAAGAACTAATAATGGATAATGCTGAAAAGGCTTTGCAAAAAGCTTGTCAGTTAACAGGGGCAATGATTCATGAGTATACGGCTGCCCCAGTTTATCTTAACGATGGAGATTCTGGTGCGCATGAATGGTGCATTGAGTTTGTAACGCTACCTGATAACTTAGAAGCATTTAAAAAGGAGTTGGATAGAGGGTTAATGGCACTTAATTCTGATTACGAAGCGAAGCGTTATAAAAATCTCGTGCTCAATCCGCCTATTGTTAGAATAGCAAGAAAAGGACTTTTTTACGACTGGATGAAGAAAAGAGACAAACTAGGAGGGCAAAATAAAGTGCCAAGACTTTCTAACGAGCGAAAGTATTTGGAAGATATATTGACATTAAATCATTTGTATGTTTAGACTGATTCTTATTTTTATTGCCATTGTCAATTCTGTTTACGCTCAAAAAACGAAATGTGCTGATCAGTTTTTTGTGGACAAACTAGGTAGTGTCTATACTTTAAAGAATAATCTCCTATCCAAAAAAGATATAATTAGTGGAAAGGAATATATTTTTACGAATCCATCGCTTGGTATCTTAACCGATGTTGATGTGGCAAATCCCAATACTCTTGTGCTTTTTTACGAAGACTCTCAGTTTTTTGTGATTCTAAACAGAGATCTAAATCTGTATATGGATTTTATTGATATTAGTAGATTGGATTTGCGATTTAGAGTTAATAAGATGACAGCCACTGCTCAAAGAACCATCTGGTTTACCGACTATTCCAATCAATCGCTGCGTTTGTTTGATATAGAGCAAAATGCAATTATTACAGAGGTTCCCTTGTTTTCTATTTTTGGGTCAAAGGATGAGATTGTAAGCTTAGACGCTGATTTGAATAATGTTTATATAGAGTTGCAAAATGGAGTTTATGCCTGTTTAGATGGCCTAGGTGTTTTTCTTAAAAAGGTAAGTATCCAACCCAATGTAAAATGGGTCGATGGAATGGCATATTATGTTCAAGACGATATTTTAAAATCATACGATTCAAATCTTTTACAAGAAACAATTAAAAGTCAAATGCCTTCTGGATTTTGTGATTTTGATATTTCTAAAAGGTTTTGGCAAACTATTAACGCAAAAGGCGAAATAAGTAAAGGTGTATTGAACTAAACCTGTTTAGGTTTCATTAAAAATGTATTTTTACCCGCAAGGATCCAAAAAAGAAGAATATGCACGTTGCAATAGCAGGAAATATAGGCGCAGGAAAAACAACTCTGACATCATTATTAGCAAAACATCACAAATGGAATCCGCATTTCGAAAATATTGATGATAATCCATATTTGGATGATTTTTACAATGAGATGCAACGATGGTCTTTTAACCTTCAGATTTATTTTCTGCACAATAGATTTAAACAGTTAAAGGAAATTCAGGAATCTGGGCAGAACGTGGTGCAGGATAGAACTATTTATGAAGATGCAAATATATTTGCGCCAAACCTTCATGCAATGGGCTTGATGACTTCTAGAGATTATGATAACTATAAATCTATATTCGATTTAATGGAGTCTTTTGTTAAGCCTCCAGATTTATTGATTTATTTGAGAGCGAGTGTGCCAACCTTAGTGGGTCAAATCCAAAAAAGAGGTAGAGAATATGAAAGTTCTATTCGATTGGATTATCTAAATAGATTGAACGAAAGGTATGAGGCTTGGGTCTCTGACTACAGCAAAGGAAAGTTATTGGTGATTGAAGTAGATAACACCAATTTTGCTGACAATCCAGAAGATTTGAGTAAAGTAATTGATAAAATAGACGCAGAGATCAACGGATTATTTTAGTTGAAAATGCCAGTAATTAAAAAAATCCTGAATGAGAATTCAGGATTTTTGTTTGTTTAATAAAATAAAACATCCTTTATTTGTATTGCTTATCGCGAAAGACAGAGGGATTGGGCCCTATGAAGTCTTAGCAACCCGGAAATGCCGGGTGCTACTTCCCACCACTATTACCTTTGTTTTAGTGGAAAGATAAAAGAACAATTCTCTAGCTCATTCGCGTGGCAGTATTTAAATAAAACGCGGATGGAAGCAATTCAAAGTATTTTAAAGGAAAGAATTTTAGTGTTGGATGGTGCCATGGGCACCATGATTCAACGTTATGATTTAGATGAGTCTGATTTTAGAGGAAATCGATTTATAAATCACTCCCATGATCTAAAAGGGAATAATGACCTGTTGTGTTTAACACGACCAGATATTATAGCGGCTATACATACAGCCTATTTCGAGGCTGGAGCAGATATTATAGAAACGAACACTTTTTCGGGGACACGTATCGCTCAGGCGGATTATGCCTTGCAGGATATTGTTTACGATTTAAACAAGAAAGCTGCGGAAATTGCCAAAGAAGTTGCAGAAAAATTCACCGCTCAAAATCCAAACAAACCACGATTTGTAGCGGGAGCCTTTGGCCCAACCAATAAGACAGCTTCCTTGTCACCAGATGTAAATGATCCTGGATTTAGGGCTGTTACCTTCGATGAATTAAAAGAGGCTTATTATGAACAGGCAAAAGGGCTTTTGGATGGTGGTGTAGATCTGTTTTTAATTGAAACCATTTTTGACACCCTAAATGCCAAAGCTGCCTTAATGGCAATAGCTGAATTATTTGAAGCCCGTAATATTCAGATTCCCATTATGATATCGGGTACGATAACCGATGCTAGTGGGAGAACATTATCTGGACAAACCACAGAAGCCTTTCTAATCTCTATTTCACATTTACCGCTTTTAAGTATAGGCTTAAACTGCGCTTTAGGTGCCGAATTGATGCGTCCATATATTCAGGTGTTAGCCGATAAAGCTGATTGTTTTGTGAGTGCGTACCCTAATGCTGGCTTGCCCAACGAATTTGGCGAATACGATCAATCTCCAGAGGCAATGGCCGAACAGGTGAAATCATTTATGGAATCTGGCTTGATAAACATTATAGGCGGCTGCTGTGGTACAAGTCCAGATCATATAGAAGCATTAGCTGAATTAGCAAAGAAATTTGAGCCAAGAAAATTAAAAAAGGAAGATTATGCTTAAATCAAACAAAGCAATACCGCCTTTAATGTTGGCAGGGTTGGAGCCATTAATTGTTACTGCTGACACCAATTTTATAAATATTGGAGAACGAACCAATGTCACGGGGTCAAGAAAATTTTTGCGACTAATTCAAGAAGAGAATTACGATGCCGCTTTGGATGTGGCAAGAGATCAGGTAGAAGGTGGTGCTCAAATTCTTGACGTAAATATGGACGAAGGAATGTTGGATGGAGTTGCCTGTATGATTAAGTTTTTAAATCTGGTACAATCGGAACCCGACATTGCTAGAATTCCTATTATGATAGATTCATCCAAATGGGAAATTATTGAGGCGGGATTGAAGTGCGTCCAAGGGAAATGTGTTGTAAACTCGATTAGTTTAAAGGCAGGTGAGGAAGAGTTTATTTATCAAGCAAAAAAAATAAAACAATATGGGGCTGCTACAGTAGTAATGGCTTTCGATGAAAATGGTCAGGCAGATAACTTTCAAAGAAGAATAGAGATTTGTAAAAGATCGTATGATCTTTTAGTTTCGAAAGTAGGCTTTGCTCCACAGGATATTATTTTCGACCCAAATATATTTCCAGTCGCTACGGGAATGGAAGAGCATAGAAGAAATGCTATTGATTTTATTGAAGCTACCAGATGGATTAGGCAAAACCTGCCAGGAGCAAGTGTAAGTGGTGGGGTTAGTAATGTTTCGTTTTCATTTAGGGGGAACAACGCTGTAAGAGAAGCAATGCATTCGGCCTTTTTATATCATGCCATTCAGGCTGGAATGAACATGGGGATAGTAAACCCTGCAATGTTAGAAGTCTATGCCGAAATCCCAAAAGACCTATTGGAATATGTAGAGGATGTGTTGCTGGATCGTAAAGAAAATGCAACCGAAACACTGTTGGACTTTGCGCAATCTGTAGTAGGAGCCACCAAAACACAAGTAAAGGACTTGGCATGGAGGGAACAGCCTGTTGCAAATAGAATAGAACATGCCTTAGTAAAAGGGATAACCGAATTTATAGTGGAGGATACGGAAGAGGCACGAAAGAGTCTTTCGAAATCTCTAGAAGTAATTGAAGGTCCTTTAATGGACGGTATGAATGTCGTAGGAGATTTATTTGGTTCTGGAAAAATGTTCTTGCCGCAAGTTGTTAAAAGTGCTAGAGTAATGAAAAAGGCAGTTGCCTATTTGTTACCATTTTTAGAATCTGAAGACGAAGGAGGGAACAGGAAGTCTGCTGGAAAAGTGCTGCTGGCTACAGTAAAAGGCGATGTCCATGATATTGGTAAAAACATTGTAAGTGTAGTACTTGCGTGCAATAATTACGAAATTATTGACATGGGAGTGATGGTGCCATGCGATAAAATACTGGCTAAGGCAATAGAAGAAAAGGTAGATGTTATTGGTTTAAGTGGTTTAATAACTCCATCGCTAGACGAAATGGTCTATGTGGCCAAAGAGTTGCAACGCAACAATATGAATTTGCCACTTTTGGTGGGAGGAGCAACAACTTCTAAGGTGCATACAGCAGTGAAAATTGACCAACATTATCAAAACAATCAAGTGATACATGTTATAGATGCTTCTAGATCAGTGCCGGTAGTGAGTCAATTATTAAGCAAAGAAAGCAACACTCTAATTACAGACATCGAAACCGAATATGAGCGTATTAGGCAAGGGCACTCCAAACGACAAGAAACAAAAAAGTTATTGCCATTTGAAAAGGCTGTTGCTAATGGTTTAAGACTGAAATTTGATAAAAATACCGTCTATAAACCAAAGGTTTTAGGTAATCAAACTTTCAAAAAAATTGCTTTAGGAGAAATCCAAAAATATATTGACTGGACTCCATTTTTTCAAACTTGGGAGTTGCACGGTAAGTACCCGGAAATATTACAAGACAATATTGTAGGAGATGCCGCGACTAAATTGTTTGCTGATGCTCAAAGCATGTTGCAAAAAATAATTTCCGAAAATTGGATAGAAGCTAGAGCAGTAATTGGTTTGTGGCCAGCTAACAGTACCGGAGACGATATAGAGGTTCAAAGTGATGCGAATCTTAAGTTTCACATGTTACGCCAACAGACTCAGAAAGCACCAGGTGTGCCAAATATCTCTTTAGCAGACTTTATAGCTCCTAAAGATGTTGGAGTGCAAGATTATATAGGAGGCTTTGTTGTGACCACAGGAATTGATTCTGAAAAACACATTCAGACCTTTGAGGCAGACCTAGATGATTACAACAGCATTATGCTAAAGGCTTTAGCTGATAGATTGGCTGAAGCACTTGCTGAAATGATGCATGAAAAAGTACGTAAGGAGCACTGGGGGTATGCCTTAAACGAAGCATTAGAGAATACTGCGCTAATCAAGGAGAAATATCAAGGTATTCGACCAGCTCCGGGTTATCCAGCTTGTCCCGATCATCAAGAGAAATTAACATTATTTAAGCTACTAAATGCGGAAGTAGAGATTGGTGTAACACTAACCGAAAGTTTGGCAATGTCGCCTGCGGCTTCTGTTAGCGGCTGGTATTTTTCGCACGAAGACTCCAAATATTTTGGGCTGGGTAAGGTGAACAAAGAGCAAGTCGAAGCGTATGCAAATAGAAGAGGAGATGCTTTTGCGGATACAGAAAAATGGCTTTCTCCAAATTTGAACTATTAAGATGAAAGTTACAGATCACTTAGAAAAAGCAGACCAAACATTGGTGTCGTTTGAAATACTTCCTCCATTAAAAGGTCAAAATATTAAATCAATATTTCAAACGCTGGACCCACTTATGGAGTTTAAACCTCCTTTTATTGATGTAACCTATCACAGGGAAGAGGTGGTGTATAAGCACCTTCAGAATGGGTTTTTAGAAGCCAAAACAGTCCGTAAAAGACCAGGAACTGTAGGGATTTGTGCGGCAATAAAAAACAAGTACGATGTAGATGCAATTCCACATATTATTTGCGGGGGATTTACGAAAGAAGAAACTGAAAATGCACTGATAGAACTTGATTTTTTAGGGATAGAAAACGTTCTACTGTTAAGAGGTGATGCTGCTAAACAAGAAAAGTATTTTCAGCCAACACAAGGTGGGCATGAGTATGCAATAGATTTACTAAAGCAAGTCGATGGCTTGAATAAAGGGCAGTATTTGGATGAGGAATTATTAAATACCTCTAAAACAAATTTCTGCATTGGGGTTGCTGGTTACCCTGAGAAGCATTTCGAAGCACCAAATATCAAATCAGATTTGAATTTTTTAAAACAGAAGGTAGATGCGGGAGCTGACTATATTGTAACGCAAATGTTTTTTGATAACCAGAAGTATTTTCAATTTGTAGAAGATTGCAGAAATGTTGGCATTATGGTGCCTATTATACCGGGTTTAAAACCCCTAAGTGTTGAAAGACATTTAAAACTATTGCCTAACATGTTTCATATTGATATACCTGAAAATTTAGTAAAATCGGTGAACTCTGCTAATTCCAAGGAAGCTATAAGTCAAGTTGGGCGCGAGTGGTTGATACAGCAAAGTAAAGAGTTAAAGGAGGTAGGAGTGCCATGTATTCATTATTATACCATGGGCAAGGGAGACGAAATTCAAAACATTGTCAGGCAGGTATTCTAGTCGGTTCTCGATTTAGACTCTGGAAGGGTTAAATAAAAATCACTATTTTTACGGTCTTAAAAATTACAGTTGTGAAAAAATTCGTGTATTTTGTAGTAGGAGCATTCGTATGCACTATAGTTCTTAGCTCTTGCAGTTCGGCAGGAAATCTAGGTAGTATAAATAAGTATGAAGGGAAATTGTGGAAGAAGAAGTTTAAACAACAAAAACAAGTAGAAAACTGCTGGTAGTCACTATGCTGTTACATCATATTATATTAAAAAGGCCACTCATTTGAGTGGCCTTTTTTTTAGTTGTAAATGTGAAGCACATTGCCATCATAGCTATGGTTGTAAGGTTTTAGTGGTTGCGCTGCGGGGCCAGAAACTACCGAGCCATCAATTACCTGGAAACGAGATAAACAGCAGGTGTCTTTAACCAATACATCTCCTTGTGAGTCGAAGTGGACTCTTGCGCAGGTTTCTAATGGGTCGTAAGGGCAAGCTCTGTCAAAAACCCTAAATTCTTCTTGATTAAATCGATAAATGATTATTCCATTGTATCCGCCATTGATATAAACATGTCCTCCGGGGCTGCTAATATCGAAGTAGGCAGGGTCATTGGGGTAAATTAGTAAGTTTACTTGCCTAAAAGGTATACTGGAATCAATTGCATCTTTTTTGCAAGAGAAAATAAAAATAAGTAACAAAAATATCCATCTATACATATTTATAACTCAAAGTGTTGCGGCAAAATTAACATAAGTTTAACATACGAATGGGGTAACGTAAAAGATCTTTTAATGTTGTGATTAATTTTATAATGAACTAAATTTTTTATATTTACCATCTTGAACTAAAGTGAAAATTAACAAATACAGGTTTTTTATGCTACGAAAATTACTTGCCCTCATAATATTTGTGGGTGCGGCATCTGTAGCTGCTGCACAGTCGGGTACTCTTAAAGGTGTGGTGACAGAGAAAAGTACAGGGGAATCAATTCCTACGGCCAATGTTATTGTAAAACAGGATGGCCAAGTTGTAAATGGTACTGTTGCTGATTTTGATGGGAGGTATACCATTAAGCCGCTAAACCCGGGAACGTATACCATTGAAGTTTCTTTTATTGGCTATGCTACACAGCCGATATCAGGGGTTATTATTTCCCCAAACAAAATCGAATTCTTGAATATTTCCTTGACAAAGGAAAATGAACTTCTTGGTGAAGTAGAGATTATTTTCTATGAAAAGCCTTTAATCAACAAGGATAATACGGGTGAAATTAAAACCAAATCGGAAATCATTGCTTTAGCACAGCGTGATGTCAACTCTTTGGCCTCTGCAACTGCAGGTGTTTACCAGGCAGACGATGGTGGAGATATTAATATGAGAGGTTCTCGTGGTAATGCAACTGATATTTATATCGATGGTATTAAAGTGATGAACGCTAATTCTATTCCTCAGAATGCTATTGAGCAATTGCAAGTAATTACCGGTGGTATTCCTGCACGATATGGAGATGCAACGGGTGGTATTATTTCTATTACTACTTCTGGGCCTTCTCGTGTTTTTAGAGGTGGAGCAGAACTTGCTACTTCTGAAGGATTAGATAAGTTTGGCCAAAGCCTTATGGCTCTTACCGCATCTGGGCCACTTATTAGAAGGAAGGATGAGGATAGAACTCCTATCGTTGGTTACTTTTTAGCTGGTGAAGCAGAATTTAAAAAGGATCCAGATCCATCTGCGATTGGTATTTGGAAAGTAAAGGACGATGTGTTGGCTGATTTGGCTGCCAATCCAATTGTTGCTGCTCCAAGTGGTTTAGGTACTTTACAAAGAGCCGATCTACTAAAGAAAGAAGATTTTGAATTGGTAAGTAGAAAACCAAATACTGAAAGATTTGATTTAAGTTTCTCGGGTAAGTTTGACATCAAGCCTTCAGCAAACACGAACATTACTTTGGGGGGTTCTATGTCTAGAAGCGATTACAATTCTTATAATTTTGATAGACAAGGATACAACTATGTTGAAAATCCTCAATATATAGAGGGTGAGTGGAGATCATTTGCGAGATTTAGACAATCATTTAAAGCTACGGATGAGTCAAGTATTAAGAATGCATATTACACTTTGCAATTAGACTATTCAAAAAGAACCAGAAAAATCCAAGATGAGAATTTAAAAGATAATTTCTTTGAGTACGGTTACATTGGGAAGTTTAAGACGTATAGAGATAAAATTTATAATTACGGAACAGACGATACAACGGGTTTGACTGGTTGGATTCATGGTGGTTATAGAGATACCTTAGTGACTTTCGAAGCTTCTGATATTAATCCAGCAGGTACAGCTTATACAGAATCGTTTTTCGATATTGTTGGAGATAACAAAGCTGGGAATTACGAGAATATTTTTCAAATTCAGCAAGGTGGTGGTTTGTTAAATGGTGGATCACCGCAAAGTGTATACTCCATTTGGCAAAACACAGGGAATCAATTTAATCTTTATCAAATTGTTGATCAATCTCAATTCCGTATTACAGGAATGGGATCTGCAGATATAAAAGATCATGCAGTGCAATTAGGATTTGAATTTGAGCAAAGAACAGATCGTTTGTTTGGAATGAATCCTATTGGAACTTGGGGTCTTGCGAGGCAATATATGAACCGTCATATTGCTGAATTGGATTTATCCAATCCAATGCCAGTATATAGAGATGGTGTTTATCAGGATACAGTTAACTATGATAGGCTCTATAATGGGGCTAACCAAGCTACATTTGATGAGAATTTTAGAGCCTCTTTAGGTAAACCTATTAATGGGACAGAATTTATTGACGTTGACAGTTACAATCCTGAAGATTTTGATTTATCAATGTTTAGCGCTGATGAATTATTGAATAATGGGAATGGATTGGTAGCTTATTATGGATACGACTACCAAGGAAATAAATTATCATCTAGACCTACAGTTAACGATTTCTTTTCTAAAACGGATGAAACAGGGAACTTCACTCGTGATATTGGTGCTTTTGAACCAATATATGTTGCTGGTTATATTCAGGATAAATTTGCATTTAGAGATTTGTTATTTAACATAGGTGTTCGTGTAGATAGATATGATGCAAATCAACCGGTTCTAAAAGATCCATTTACATTATTCCCCGCGTATACTGTTGGAGAGATGCCAACGGGTAAACTAGCTTCTGGACAGTCAGTACCAGGTAACATTGGTGATGATTATGTTGTTTACGTTGCTTCAAACGAGGCTTCTGATGTGAGTATCTTGGGTTATCGAAGTGGTTCTACTTGGTTTGATGCGAATGGAGTAGAGCTAGTTGATCCTAAATCTATTGCTGAGGGATCTGCTACAGGGCAAATGACACCATGGTTAGTTGATGCTGATAAAGTGGATCCAACTAAAGATGTTTCCGCAAAATCTTTTGAAGATTATACTCCGCAAGTGAATTTTATGCCACGTATTGCATTCTCATTCCCTATTTCGGATGAGGCTCAATTTTTCGCGCATTACGATGTTTTAACCCAAAGGCCTAGTGGTTTCTCTAGATTTGATCCAACTGGATATATGTTTATTTTAAACCAAGGATCTACATTAAACAACTCGAATCTTTTACCAGAAACAACAATTGATTATGAAGTTGGATTTAAACAAGCATTAAACAAACGATCGGCTTTAACGATATCCGCCTTTTATAGAGAATTAAGAGATATGGTGCAGGTTACAAGTGTTAACTATGCACACCCTACAACCTATAATACTTATGCCAATATAGATTTTGGAACAGTAAAAGGTTTCTCTTTTGTTT
This sequence comes from Flavobacteriales bacterium, assembly GCA_047625765.1. Taxonomy (GTDB): domain Bacteria; phylum Bacteroidota; class Bacteroidia; order Flavobacteriales; family JBLHRE01; genus JBLHRE01. The sequence continues at coordinate 7,341 of JBLHRE010000016.1, read as the reverse complement.
ATGACTTAAGAAGAACAGGTAATGTTCAGTTAACAGCTAATTACACCTTGCAATTTGCTGATGGTTCAGGTTCCGGTTCTGAGTCTGGTTTAAATTTAATAAACTCAGGTCAACCCAACTTAAGAACTATTCTTCCTTTGGATTACGATCAAAGACATGCCATTGTTACAACTATTGATTATCGTTACGGAAATAAGGATAATTATAATGGACCAGTGCTAGGAGGTAAGAAAATTCTTGCAAATGCAGGAGCGAATTTCCAGGTAAGAATGGGTTCAGGAACACCTTATAGTAAACAGTCCAATATTACACAAGATGCTGCATTTGGTATTTCTCAGAGATCAATACTTTCTGGTAATATTAATGGTGCTCGTTTACCGTTCCAGTTTAGAATAGATGCTCGTTTTGATAAGTCAATCAACTTTGAATACGGTACAAGTAAAAAGAAGGCAAATTGTACGGTTTACCTGCAGGTACAAAACTTGTTAGATGCACGTAATATTGGTTCTGTTTATAAATTTACAGGTAATGCTGAAGATGATGGATATCTTTCGTCTGCGGTTGCTCAAACAGCTATCAACCAGCAAACCGATCCGCAAGCATTTAGAGACCAGTATAGTATTAAGGTAAGTAATCCAAACAATTATACTTTACCTAGAAGAATCAGATTAGGTGTTAACATTAACTTCTAATCCAACCTGAACGAACTAGTATTATGAAAGTATTTAATAAAATAGTTTTAGCTTCTATAGCTGTTTCTCTTTCCTTCTCTGTAAGTGCAAAGGAATATGTGAAGTCCGAACGTACAGTTAAGAAAACAACAACACCCTTAAAGGCCATTGCAGATGCATGTGACCCAGCTCAATCTAGAACAGATTTGGCGGTTAACAATGTAAGAACAACAATTCTTGGTGGTGGCGATCTGTGGTGGGATTTAACCTCTGCCCAGTACGAAGTTCCAATTGGTTCAAACAAGCATTCATTATTTGCTGGTTCTTTATGGATAGGCGGTTTAGATGATGGAAATCAATTGAAAGTTGCTGCAATGACTTACCGTCAAGATGGTAATGATTTTTGGCCGGGACCAATTGATCCTGTATCGGTTACCACTGATAAATTGGTGTGTAATGCTTATGATAAGCATTTTGAAATCTCTGTAGCAGCGGTAAAGGAACATTTAGCATGGCTCGAAGATCCTGCATCAGTTCCTGGTTATACTATACCGAACGAAATCAAAAATTGGCCGGGGGATTCCGAAGACGGATCTAGAGTATTGGCGCCTTATGTGGATAGAGATGGCAACGGAAGTTATGATCCAGATTCTGATTACCCTGCTTATGACTTGAAAAACAATATCAATTGTGGCTCATTGAAGACAGAGGAAGATGGTATTCTGTTTGGGGATAAAACCTTATTCTGGATTTTTAACGATAAAGGTGATATCCACTCTGAAACTGGTGCAGAGTCTATTGGTTTGGAAATTCATGCGCAGGCGTTTGGTTTTGCAACGAATGATGATGTCAATAACATGACATTTTATTCGTATAAAATCATTAACAGGGCTACTGTTACCTTAAACCAAGTTTATATTGGCCAATGGGTAGATGCAGATTTAGGTGATTATCAGGATGATTATGTGGGCTGTGATGTTGGAAGAGGATTAGGGTACTGTTATAATGGCGATGGTGATGATGGAGGTGCGAATGGTTATGGCTCTAAGCCACCAGCAATTGGTATGGATTTCTTTCAAGGTCCTTTAGCTGATGAGAATGATGGAATTGACAATGACAGAGATGGTACGGTAGATGAAGCGGGAGAACAAATCACCATGTCTAAATTTGTATATTACAACAACAATTTCAGTCTTTCTGGAAATCCGCAGACGGGAACTCATTATTACAATTACCTAGATGGTAAATGGAAAGATGGCCAAGCTATTGTTTATGGTGGTGATGGTAGAACTTCTGGTGGCGTCCCTTGTGATTTTATGTTTCCAGGTGATACTGATCCTGAAGGATGGGGTACTGCAGGTGTTCCGCAAGCACCCTGGACAGAGGAGACTGCTTTAAATCCTCCAGATGACAGACGATTCTTGCAATCTGCAGGTAAATTTACTTTAAAGCCTGGTGCTGTAAATTTTGTGACTGTTGGTGCTGTATGGGCACAAACAAATATCGAAAACAATGCATTCGCCTCAGTTGAGGACATGCGTATCGCAGATGATTTGGCACAAGCTTTATTTGACAATTGTTTCCGTGTTAGCGATGGACCAGATGCTCCAACAGTGGATGTAATTGAAGGAGACCAGAAATTGATTTTGACTTTAAGTAATGCTCAAAATTCTAATAATTACAATGAAGGTTATGAAGAGAAAGACCCTCTTATTATAAACTCAACGGATACCAATTTTGTATTTGAGGGATATCAAATTTACCAATTGAAGAATGAAACAGTTTCCGGTTCAGAGCTTAGTGATCCTAGCTTGGCGAGATTGATTGCTCAGTACGATATTAAAAATGGTATTGGACAGTTGGTAAATTATGAAGAAGATAAGGCTATAGGTGCTTTAGTTCCCGCTGAAATGGTAAATGGTGCTGATTTAGGCATAGAACATGCATTTGCTATTACAGAAGACCAGTTTGCTACTGGAAATAAGACTTTGGTTAATCATAAAGATTATTACTTTATGGCGATTGCTTATTCATACAATAACTATAAAACGTATAATCCTGCGGATGAAAATTTTCTAGATGGTCAAAAGAAACCATACAAAGCAGGGCGTAATAATATTAAATCTTATAAGGGTACACCCCATAAATTGAGTCCTTCGAATGGAGGAGTTGAATTAAATGCTGCTTTTGGAACCCAAGTTGAAATCACACGATTAAGAGGTGCTGGAAATGGTGGTTATCCTCTGTATTTAACTGAAGAGACGATAGCGGAAATTTTAGTTAATAATTGTGCAACCAATCCTGTTTATAGTACAGATGGTGGACCAATCAAAGTTCAGGTTTTGGACCCTTTACAGGTAAAACCAAATGAGTACCGTGTAGAAATGAATGGAACTGGAGCTAATGCAACTTTTACATTGTTTGATGTAACGGGTGGAGATACTGTTGTTTCTCCAAACAATTCTATTCCAATTGGGCTAAACTACGAACAATTGTATCCAGAGTATGGTATTTCAATTACCTTAAATGAAGCAAGAGCTCCAGGTGATGGATCGAATAAATTTGAAGGTAATGGGTTTATTTCTGCTAGTATTGATAATTTTTCATGGTTAGGTTTTGTAGGAGATATTGATGCGACAGGTTCTGCTTTAGACTGGATTCGAGCAGGGTCTAATACTGGTGACGTTGGTGAAGATTCTTCTGCCGTTTATGAAAATGTTTTGGGTGGTAGATGGGCACCATATAGCTTAGTATCTTTGCAAACAGTTAATGAGACAGAACAAGGGCATGGCCCAGCATGGAATAAATTCCAAAACTTAAATAAGATTGAAAACACGCCAAGTGTTGATATTGTATTTACTGCGGATAAAGCCTTATGGACTAGAGTTCCAGTTATCGAAACACAAGATGAGTTAGCAAATGCTGAAGGAGGTGCAGAGAAAATGAGATTACGTTCTGGTAATTCAGTAGATAAAGATGGTTTAGATGATGGTTCTGGTACAGGTTGGGGTTGGTTCCCTGGGTATGCTATTGATGTTGATAGAGGTATTCGTTTAAATATGATGTTTGGTGAAGACTCTTGGCTTGCTGGTGAAAATGGAAGAGACATGGTCTGGAATCCAACATCAAGATTTGCTACCAATTTGGGCGGAATATTGTTTGGAGGTAAGCATTATGTTTACGTAATGAATTCGCAGTACAATGGGTCTAATGAGCAGGCTAATCCATATTTCACTGGATTTGAAGATCCAACGAATGTTAATCTTAGAAACATTTATAAAGATGTGAATTGGGTATCGATTCCTCTGTTAATTACGGGTTCTGAGTTTCTTTCTAGTGATGTTACTGTAAATTTAAGAGTGAATCAACCTTACATTGAATGGGAGGAATGTGGTGTAACTAGTGGGGATCCTGCTTGGGGTTTTAATACAGTTAAAGAGGCTGCAAATGTTGGTAATTTAGAGGTTGCAAAATCTGCATTAGATCTTATTGGGGTAGTTCCAAATCCTTATTATGCATATTCCGAATATGAGGCTACTCAACTTGAAAATAAAGTTAAGGTTATAAATATTCCTTCACAATGTATTGTTTCGATCTATACTGTTAACGGGGTTTTAATAAGGAGATTTCAAAAAGAGAGTCCTGAAACATTCCTGGAATGGGATCTTAAAAATTATGCGGGTATTCCTGTTGCTTCCGGAGTTTACATTTTCCATATTGATGCAGGTGATGCTGGTGAGAAAATTGTAAAATGGTTTGGAGCAACTCGACCAATTGATTTGGATACATTCTAATTATTGAGTTCTTATTTTAAAAAGTAGAAAACGTATTATGAAGAATTTATATAGTCATCTTTTTAAAGGAGCAATGTTTGTTGCTGCTTTATGTGTAAGCTCTCCTTTGTTAGCTGGAAACGAACAACGTAGTGGAGAAGCTGGTGCTACGGAATTGTTAATTAACCCTTGGGCTAGAAGCTCAGGTTTTGGTGGAGCAAATAGTGCATCGATTCAAGGTGTTGAAGCCTTGTTTTTGAATGTTGCAGGTAGTGCATTTATTGAAGGTACTGAAGTAACTTTTTCGCATACCAAATGGTTAGCGGATATCGACTTAAATAGCTTTGGAATCACCCAAAAAGTGGGGGATGGAGCCTTAAGTTTGGTTGTAAGTTCTATGAACTTTGGGAATATTCAAAGACGTACAGTAGAACAGCCAGAAGGTACTCTTGGAACTTTTGCTCCTTCGTTTCTTAATATACATGTAGGTTACGCAAGGAAATTTACAGAAAGTATTTATGGCGGAGTGGCGGTTAAAATTATTAGTGAATCTATTTCAGATTTAACAGCTAATGGAGTAGCCTTTGATGCCGGAATTCAATATGTAACGGGTGAATTGAAGCAAATTAGATTTGGAATTGCTTTAAAGAATGTTGGGGCTCCAATGAGTTATGGAGGCGATGGTTTCTCTTTAAGGCTAACAACTCCAGCTGGAAACCATGTGCAAACATTTGAAAGTAGAAGTGATGGCTTCGAGTTACCTACTTTGTTAAATATTGGTGGTTCATACGACTTTAATTTTGATGAAAATCAACTTAGAATAGTTGGTAACTTTGTTTCTAATTCATTTTCAAAAGATATATTCCAAGCAGGGATGCAGTTTTCATGGAAGAAAATGGTTATGGCTAGGGTAGGTTATTCTTACGAAAAAACTGACTCTAACAATGATGTTAGAACAACTATGTTTACAGGGTTAGCTGCAGGTGTTTCGTTTGAAACAACCGAAGGATTTGCTATTGATTACGCTTATAGAGCTTCAGATCCTTTTGGAGCAATTAGCACCTTAGGTATTCGATTTAGCGTAAACTAAATAAGTTATACATTTGCATTAAAGAAGACCCAGGAAGGGTCTTCTTTTGTGTTTAAATATATTAGATAAAGATGTCAGATATAGCGTATTACACTGAAGAGGGACTCCGAAAGTTAAAAGCTGAATTAGATCAGTTAAAAACAGTAGAGAGACCTAGTATTTCGCAGCAAATTGCAGAAGCAAGAGATAAGGGAGATTTATCTGAAAATGCGGAATACGATGCTGCTAAGGAGGCCCAGGGCTTGCTCGAACTGAAGATTTCAAAAATGGAAACAATTGTTTCTAGTGCAAGAATAATTGATGAATCTCAGTTAGATATATCAAAGGCATTAATTCATTCTGTAGTTAAGATTAAAAATTCTAATAATGGAATGGAAGTAACTTATCAGTTGGTGGCCGAATCTGAGTCTGATTTGAAATCAGGAAAGATTTCTGTTAGTTCACCAATCGGCAAAGGGCTTCTTGGGAAAAAGGTAGGAGATATTGCTGAAGTAGAGGTGCCTGCAGGAAAGATTAAGTTTGAGATCATGGAAATTTCGAGATAATGGGTTCTATTTTCTCTAAGATAATTTCAGGTGAGCTATCAGCGTTTAAAATTGCTGAAGATGATCGATTCTTGGCATTTCTGGATGTATTCCCAATAGCCAAAGGTCACGTGTTGGTAATTCCGAAAATGGAGATAGATTCAATATTTGAATTGCCAGAGGAACTGTATAAAGATCTTTGGTCTTTTGCCAAGGAGGTAGCAAAGGGGATGAAGTTGGCAATAGAGTGCACAAAAATCGGAATTTCTGTAATAGGCTTAGAAGTGCCTCATGCGCATATTCATCTTATCCCTATGAATAATGTTAGTGATATGGATTTCTCAAAACCGAAATTAAGATTTGAAAAATTTGAATTTGAAGAAGTTCAAAATGCAATAAAAAATAAACTCTAAATAAAAAAGCCTTGAAGTATCAAGGCTTTTTTATTTAGCTCTTTTGGGATTGTCTTTTATAAAGGCGCCCCAGCCTGTATAAGTACTTGATGTAGATTTTACTCCACCTTGAAAATAGTGACAAACAGCCGCAGCTAATCCATCTGTAGCATCTAAATGAGTTGGAATTTCAGTGATTAATTCCAAGGATTTTAGCATTCCAGCAACTTGTTCTTTTGATGCATTGCCATTCCCAGTAATCGATTGCTTGATTTTTTTAGGACTGTATTCACACATTGGGATATTGCGATATAAGCCAGCAGCCATAGCAACTCCTTGTGCTCGACCTAATTTTAGCATGCTTTGAACATTCTTGCCAAAAAATGGAGCCTCTAAAGCCATTTCGTCTGGCTTGTAGTGGTCAATCAACGATAGTGTTTTCTCGAATATTCTTTTCAGCTTATCTTCATGACTAGGAAGTTTACTTAAGTGTAAAACGTCCATAGTAATTAGTGATAGTTTCGAACCTTTCACATGAATTAATCCAAATCCCATGATTGTGGTACCGGGATCTATTCCTAATATTATTTTATCTGTTATCAAATGCCTTCCTTTGTTTAGTGGGGTTTAATTTAGGGGAGATACAAGAAACATGGATGAAGTGGGCAATGAGATGTCTTGCCTTGGCTTCACTGATTTTTGTATTTTCAAAATTAAACAATATTGATGCAATAAAGCAGATTTCGGCATTCTATTATCAGCATGGAATTATACCAATACTTTTATTGTTGAGTGCGGGTACATTTTTGGCTACAATAAATTGGTTTTTAGAAACTTTAAAATGGAAGTTTGGATTCTACGGTTTGCAGGAGACTGGATTTTATAAATTGT
>JBLHRE010000015.1:0-20981 GCA_047625765.1 Flavobacteriales bacterium | reverse complement strand
GAAACAAGTTTATCGAATTCATTTAACTGTAGCACAATTCCTTGCCCTTTAATTGAATTTGAGATTAACGTAGAGACAGCAATTTGTTTAGGTGAACAGGTTAATGTTAATATTACTGGATTAAATGGGGTAACTTATAATTACGCGGTTGTTGTAAGAACGAATCCTGCATCTACTCAAACGAGTTATCAATTTACTCCTTCTCAAAGTGGTGATTTTGTTGTAGGTGTTACAGTGAAAAATGTTGATGACAATGATTGTAATGTTCTTTACAAAGAGAAAACGGTAATTGTTTACCCTTTACCGGTTGTTAATTTTGATTACGTTTCTAATATTGATGTTACACCTGGTGCTTTGATTAATGAGTTCCAATTTTATGACAATACAACAGGAGCTGCTAGTTGGTTTTGGGAATTTGGTGATGGTCAAACATCTACTGAGCAGAATCCTAAACATACTTACATCGCTCCAGCGGATGATCGTGAAGAGTTTTACGATATTAAGTTAACCGTTACATCGGATAAAGGTTGTGAAGCTACTGTAGAGAAATTTGATGATGTTCGTGTATATGTAGTTCCTACTATTTATATCCCAACGGGCTTCTGCCCTACATGTGGCGATGACAATTTTAGACCCTGGGGTGAAGGATTCGAATTAGAATCGTTTAAAATATTCAACCAATGGGGTAATTTGGTTCATGATGTAAGTAATGTATCATCTTTGGCTGATGCTGGTTGGAATGGTAGATACAACGGAGTGGATCAACCTATCGGAACTTATGTATATACAGCTGTGTTTAAAATATTAAGCACAGGTGAGCAGGTTATTAAACAAGGAACAGTTACTCTAATTAAATAGAATAATGAAGTTAAAAAACACCATCGCTAAAGGTATAGCATTGGTACTGTTGGGTGGGGGATTCGTGCAAGCGCAAGATTCACACTATTCGCAGTACTTCAACGCACCTCTTAATGTTAACCCTGCTTTAACTGGGGTTATGAATGGAAAGCTACGTGCGGGAATTAACTTTCGTCAGCAATGGCAAAATGTACCTGATTCTTATGGAATAGGTGGGGCTAGCTTTGATATGAAGTACGAAGGTTTCGGTATTGGAGCCATTATTATCAATGAAGGTAGTGCCGCTAGTTCTTTAAATCGTTTTGCGTTCGGTTTAACCGGGTCTTATGATTTTATGAAAGAGACTGATGATAACCATTTATTGGTAGGAGTTCATTTAGGACTTATCAATAAAAGTTTTGATGGTTCGGGACTTACTTTTGGTAATCCTAATAATTCTAATGGAGGTGCTCCAGTTCCTGTGGATGTTGGAATTTCAAACCAGTCATTTTTGGTGCCAGATTTAGGTCTAGGTCTTATGTGGTTTAATGGTTCTGCTACTAGTAGTGTGAACCCATTTATGGGAGTTTCTGTAATGCATTTAAATAGACCAAAAGATAGTTTTGACGGAAGTGATATACTACCTTCTAGATTAACGGTACATGGTGGATTTACCATAGGAACAGATATTGGGGTGGACATTACTCCGCATGGCCAATATATGAGTCAGGCAAGAGCATCATCTACAATATTAGGTGTGAATGTTGGCTACAACCTAAATTCGTTTGATGCTAGTTTGGTTGGTGGTTTGTCTTACCGTTTTGAAGATGCCTTTATACCTTATTTAGGAATATCTTATAAAGATTTTCTATTTGGGTTTAGTTACGATGCGAACACTTCGCAGCTATCTGATGTGATGAATTTGAAGCAAAGTTTTGAGTTTTCTTTAACTTACATTATTACAGATCGTTCTTATAAACCTAAGTTTATTTGTCCAAGATTATAATCCCATTTGATTGATGAAAAGACTACAAACCCTATTACTTACCATTTGTTTAGTTTCTGGAACTTTAAGCTTTGGACAAGGTTATGCCGATAATTTGGCAAAAGCGGATCAGGCATTTAATGACGGGAATTACTATGCTGCTGCTCTTTTTTACGAAGGTGTAATTAAGAACAGCAATGTAATGGATGAGAATAGATTACCTTATTCAAATCCTGGTTCTACTGCCGAAGGAAGAGATTTTGACACTTATGTTTACGCAATTGGTAGACTGGCGGAATCGTATCGTTTAATTTATGATTACGAAAAAGCTGAAAAGTGGTACGGAGTTAAGGTTAGCCTTAATGAAGAGCCTAAAGCCAAAGAATTGTACAATTACGCAAAAATGCTTCGTACTAATGGTAATTATGAGGAAGCAGAATTACGTTTAAGACAAGCTAGAAGAGCAAAAGATGCTGACTCTGGAATAGTTGAGAAAATTGATTTCGAAAAGAAATGTGTCAGTTTTGCTAAAAATGCAATAAAATTCCCAAAGTCTCATAAAGTAGTAAAATTGGATTCAGAAACATTTAATGTTGATGATGCTTCTAATTATGCTGTTGCTCCAATTTATAGAGATTACTTCTTATTTACTTCAACTAGAAAAACGCGTCAATCTAAAAAGTATAGAAAGACTGAAGAGTTTTACAATGCAATTTTTGGTTACAACGAAGGTTCGTTGTACGATTTAAACTTTGTTAATGTTGATAATAATAAGGACTTAGCAACGCCTTCGATTACTGCCGATCAATCTCGCATATACTTTGTTATGTGGGAGAATGGTGGTCGTTATGATGCTCCTGCAAAAAAAGGCCTTTATTTATCTACAAGGGTTAATGACAAATCATGGAACGAACCAATTGCCCTAGATAGCTTATTAGGTGGTGCTGATGGTGATAATCTTTATCCGTATGTAACACGTGATGGTTCTACACTATATTTTGCTTCGGATAGAAGCGGAGGATTGGGTGGTTTTGATATCTACTCTATTCGTTTAGACTCAAGAGGTATGCCTCTAGGTTCTCCTGTGAATTTAGGAGGTACTATTAACTCGAATGAGGACGAAATAACTCCTTTTTACTATGAAGTAAGCAGCACTTTATATTACGCTACAGCTGGTAAAGTAGGTTTGGGTGGTTTAGATGTGTTTAGTGCACAAAGAATAGCAGATGATTGGAAAGAGCCGGTAAACATGGGTGCTCCAATTAACTCTAGTGGAGACGATGCTTATTTTGTTTTAAGCGGGAATGGGAACAAAGGATACTTAAGTTCTGATAGAGATAAGGGATGCTGTTACGAAATATTTGATTTCGAAATGGTTTATAAAGTTGCAGCTGGTTTTGTTTATGATAAAGTTACAGGAGAAAAGATTGATGGAGCATCCATTACCTTAAGAGACTCTTCTGGAACAAAAGTTATTGCTACAACAATTACAGATAATGGTCTTTATGCTTTACCAATCGAACAAAAAAGAAGATATAAGGTTGAGGCAACACACCCGGACTATTTAGATGGTAAAACACAATTTCAAACTTACTTATCGTTTGCAATGGATAGCACATGGGCAAATCCAATATTGATGATTCCTACAAAAAGTCCAGATGATATCTTATTGGATAATATTTATTATGATTATGGTAAATCTACTTTAAGACCGGAATCTTATCCTTCCTTGGATTTTCTTGCAGAGCAATTAAACAAGTATGGTGATTTGAATATCGAATTAGGTTCTCATACTGATTCTAAAGGTAAAGAGTCGTACAATTTAAACTTGTCTAATAAACGTTCTCAAAGTTGCGTAAATTACTTAATTATGAGAGGTGTTGATAAGTCTAGATTAATTGCAAAGGGATTTGGTGAATCTAAACCCGTTGCTCCTAATACAAATCCCGATGGAAGTGATAATCCTGATGGAAGACAGAAAAATAGACGTACTACATTTAGATTTGTAGAATAGTATTTATATAATTGAAAATAAAAAAGGTCCATTGAAAAATGGACCTTTTTTTTGTTTGATAAATTTCTATTTATTGATTGCTTGAAACGAAAGCGATAAGGAATTTATACAATACCGCAAACCCGTTGGTTTAGGGCCATCGTTAAAAATATGTCCTAAATGACCATTGCATTGTTTGCATAGGATTTCTGTTCTGTTCATTCCAAATTTTGAATCAACTTCTTCGGATACATTTCCTGGAATAGCTTGGTAAAAGCTTGGCCAACCGGTTCTGGAATCGAATTTTGTTGAAGACTGAAATAAGGGATTTGAACAAGCTTTACAAAGAAAGACACCTTCTCTGTTTTCTTTTAATAACTTGCCCGTAAAAGCTCGTTCTGTGCCTTTTTCACGCAGTATATAGTATTCCTCTTCTGTTAGAATTTTCTTCCATTCCAAATCAGATTTTACAAATTCATTTATAGAAGTTGCAAAATCTGATTGAGAGAAACTGGTGTTTGAAATGGCAAACAGAAGTATGACAGCAAGTGTTATCCTTTTCATATCGTTTTTTATGTATAAACGACAATAAGGTGTATTTGGTTTAAATTACAACTTGTCTAATAGCAGTAAGTTTTGTGAGTAGTGCTTCTAAGTGGTCTAAGTGCAGCATATTTGCTCCATCAGACTTGGCATTAGCTGGGTCGAAATGGGTTTCTAAAAAGATGCCATCTGCGCCAGCAGCAATTCCGGCACTGGCAATAGTGCTTATAAGCTCTGGCTTCCCTCCAGTTACTCCTGAACTCTGATTGGGTTGTTGTAATGAGTGTGTTATATCTAATATTACTGGAGCAAATTCCTGCATGGCAGGAATAGAGCGCATGTCCACAACAATATCATGGTAACCAAACATAGTTCCTCTATCAGTTACTCCAATTTGTGTGTTACCAGAATCAATAACCTTCTGTACGGCAAACTTCATAGATTCAGGAGATAGGAATTGACCTTTCTTTATATTGATAGCTTTGCCTGTTTTTGCAGCAGCGACTAACAAATCTGTTTGTCGACATAAAAAGGCAGGGATTTGAAGTACATCCACATATGCTGCAGCCATTTCAGCTTCATTTGGTTCATGAATATCTGTAACCACAGGAACATCAAATGCTTTTGATACATTTTCAAGAATTCTTAACGCCTTCTCATCGCCAATTCCTGTAAAGGAATCTAATCGAGATCGATTTGCTTTTTTATAGGAACCTTTGAAAATAAATGGAATACCTAGTTTATCAGAAACAGTTTTGATTTTTTCAGCAATTCTGAATGCCATTTCTTCTCCTTCGATTGCGCAAGGCCCAGCTAAAAGAAAGAAATTATTTTTATCTAAATGCTTGATATTTTGTAATTGCTGAATCATCTTAAATAGTTTTTGAAATCTTAATATATAAGCTTATGCCATTGGTCTTCTTTGGTAATACTATGGCTTGTAAATGTCTGGTTGCAATTTCTAATTTCATTCCTTTAGAAAAAGTGTTGGTATGAGCGACACCGAAGCCATAAAGTCCGTAACCACCAATTGTTAAGGAAGGGGAAAAATAACTTTTACCTTTAGATCCATTTTTTCCTATGCTATACCAAGCGGTTAACTCTGGTAAATTGTATTTGCTAAAATCATAGCGCCCTACAAAGCTCCATTGGGCATTTTTATCCCACCGGACATTTATAGTGCCAATTATATTCTGAAGGTAAGCTTCTTTGCTAAAATTGCTGAACTCTTCAACAACACTATCTGCAGATTCTGAAAGAAATACTTCCTCTAAATTCCTAGGGTCAGAAACAGCAAATCCATCGTAATAGTACGTTCCTTTTTTTACTACTGCTAAGCTCTTCGAATTCCAAGAAATGAAACCTAAGTTGTTTACTTCGATTTTAAGATTGTCTGACCTATAACCGAAACTTAAAGCGGCACCAATTCCATTAATTGCCCCAAACCCCATTCTACTTGTGTCGGATTTACGATGTTCAAAATCAAGGCCTAAACTCATATATGAGCCGTCTTCGGCAGTAAAAAACTCTCCTTTATTCAAGGTTATTTCTTGGAAATTATTCCCTAGTAATAAGGAAGCTCCAAGCCAATAATCTCCAAAGTATTTAAATACTCCCAGCTCCGTAAAGCTGAATAGTTTTAGGGCTGTTGGAGCCAAAAAAAGCAATTCTCCAGCGTATTTGGAGTTGCCATAGAGCAGTAAATCTAATGCCGGCTTAGAAATCTCACCAACAAATTTACTTTGACTGCTAATTACAAAACCATAGTCATTATTAAACTGATATCTGAAATTGAAGTTAAGGTTGCTGCCAAATTTGTTTCTGTCAACAAGGCCATCACTTATTTTCTTTTTTGCTTCCTCATCAATATTCTTATTTAACATTAATGGCAGGATTAGATTTCCTTTTATGCCTGTCGAAATAATATCTCCTTCAAATTCCAATGCATACTTCTGACCAAAAGTGGCCAAGCTTAAACTAAAAAGTAGGGCTGTAATAGTATAGCGTAAATTCATATTAGTTCCCAAGATTATATTCAACATCACCTACCAATTGTATTCCGATAGCGTACGAACTGTAAATTTTTACAGGATCGATTCCTACCGTGTTAAAGTTTGCTCGATAAACCAGGTGCTTGGCATTTTGAATAGTTGCAATTTTGTCCCTGTCAAAAAAGAATTCGATAACGGAAGTGGTAGGTTGCTCTACTTTACCGTTAGAACCAATTATTCCTGCCAGAATATCAGAAAAAGCAACAACACTATCAATAGGTGAAAACATTTCATCTAGAAAAATTAAGCTTAATTCTGTGGTAAGTGGGAAACCATTTTTAACAATTAATTTGAAGGTGCCTTGCTCAAGATTGTCGAATGTATTGCCAGATTGATTGCCAATTGCACTTGTATCTCTTAATATGAGATTTGAAGCAATAAAATGTAATGGGATACTTAGATTTAAGTTGATATTAAGACCGTAATCGTAATAAATAAAATTATCGGTATTGGGATTGGATCCAGGGTTTAAGAAAATATCTAAAGCATAAGTTATTTTCTCGGGCTGAATATTAATGATGTCAACGATATTTGAATTGTTCTGGTCTAATAACCAATTACCTTGGTAAGGGCTAACCAGAGGAGGGTTAGAATTTAATGTTGCAGGGAGTAAGTTGAAAGTTTCATTAACCACATCTCCATTTAAAGCAATACTAGATCCATCAGAATTGGATCCTGTAAATTCACCAATCTCTATGTCAGCAGCAGCTCCAAATCCATTTTCAATTTCAATACTAATATCTGCTTCCTGAAAATTGATACTTCCTGATGGAATTGATTTAAAGACAGATAATTCAATACTATCGGGTCCAATAGAAAAGATATCTGTTCCTAAATTTCCAAAGCCATTCTCGGGAACTAATTGTACCAAGCTTGTAGAAAGAAAAACACTATCTTCAAGTGAAAGGTTTACAAGATTTCCACTAGAATCAATATTTGCTATAAAAATGTCGTAGAATAAGTTGGAAGAATCTCCATTTCTCCCCCTTAAATCAATGGTGTAACCTTCCATATCAAATACCTCATTGTAAAAACTACTACCACCTTCGGGAGCTGGAGGGACGGTCGCATTTACTTCAAACACTTGTCCGTTTTTAGTCACATTAGGAATTTTATAATAGAAACTTACAGAATCAGCAATTGTACTAATACCTTGAACATTTAATTGTCCAGACCTAACGGTCATTTCTGTTAAAGCGAAATCGCTATCAGGAGCAAACTCAATATCGGTAGTATCGTTCACTAAATTTTGCTCAGGGAAAATGGCAGTAGCCTCAAATAATACCATGTCTCTAATATCCATATCAATGGTAATTAGGTCAGATGTATCGATCATAACAGGTGTGCCACCGCTTCCAGGAGAAGAAAAGGTAATTAGAGTTGCTTCAATTGTTCCTTCAATAGTTTTGTTAGCCAAATCATACGACTTATTAAAACTAGTTCCAGATTCGATAAGAGGAACAGTATCTTGGACAATTACTTCCCCATCGATACTGTTTTTAAGGCGATAGATTAAATCAGTAATTGGAATCGGAAATCCATTTTCGATACTTAAATCAAGAAAACCTTCGGCAAGGGTAAGGCTTTCAAAAAATTCATTGGCATCAATATCGTAAGACGAAGGTGGTAAATCGTTAATAGGAGGTATGTTGGCATTATTACCATTATTAGCAATAATTACAAGACCAATAGTTCCAGCATTTTTCGCAACTTCTCCTAAGCTAATCGACTCAGAAATTTTGGTATCTCCAAGTTCGATGGTATTTAGTTTTACCGAAGATTCTATTTTACTTTCAAAAGGTGGTATAATATCACTTAAAGTATAGTTGATTAACTCTTCTTCCAATACAAGCGAGACTAAAGAATCGTTCCCAGTATTAATTAAAGTATCGGCAACTAAATTGTTAATACTAAGCTCTGCCTTAAGAATTGGCGCTAAAATATCAACACTCCATCCTGGTTTTTCTAAATCGTGCTTGCAGCCCGAAAAAATAACAAAAGCAATAAGGATTACCTTAAACTTATTCATAAATTAGTCTTCTTAAATGTTCTAGGCTTAAGATTTTGAGCACCTCTTATATCCAAACAAAGTAAAACAATCGTTTTTATATGAAGACTAAAATAATCAAAATTACGCTGTTTGCTGCAGTATTAATGTTTGGCTGCAAAAGAGATCAACTAGATTTTGGAAATTTAGATGATATAATCATTAGCCCAACCATGGCTATCCCGTTAATAAAGACAAGAATAGCTCTTGGAGATGTTATTAACGAAGACTCAGATTCGACAATTGTTATTAACCCCAACAACTCTATTTCTGTGGTTTATCGAGATGATTCTATAGCTACTCTAACAGCTTCGGAACTGATTCAAATAGAAGATCAAGACTTATTATCTCAAAATTTTGAAGTTGGTGAAATCACGGTAGGACCTTTTACTTCGACTGGATTTGCTACACTTAGTCAGATTTTAGATAATATTAACCCTCCAGAATTGGGGGATTCTTTACGTTCAAGAAACAATTCTGTGGATTACTTTCCCGAAATACCTGAGCAAAGTGCTGGTTCTTTTGCTGAACAGTCATTTTCCAATTTTCAAGAGGTATATGTATCGGAAGGTTCTATTACTTTGGTAATTATTAACGGTTTTCCTGTGGATTTGGAGAATTTGGTAATTGCAATAAAGAATAAAATTGACTCATCTACAGTTGCTTCTTACAATATCGCTAATTTTCCAGCGACTAGTAACTTATCTAGAACGGCAGATTTGGCTGGGGTTAAACTAACAAATGAAATTTTTGTTGAATTGGAAAATTTCAGCTCTCCAGGAAGTGGGCCAAACCCATTTGACTCTACCAAACATGTATACATATCCACGGACGACCAGATAGCCTTTCAAATGAATGTTAGTGTTATTACTATTGATTCTGGTACGGTTATTATTCCTGATCAATTTATTGAAGGATTGGCAGATACAGCTGACTTAGACCTCGGGAATGGTGAGGAAATATCAAAAATAATCATGGAATCTGGTGAGTTTTCTTATACCATTAGCTCTTCGTTCCAAGAAGAAATTGAAATTGTATTCAATTTACCAACAGTTACTAATGGTGGTGCGTTTCAAGAAACGATTACAATTGCAGCTGGAGCCACCACCACAGGATCGATAGATGTTTCGGGATATGAATTTGCTTTAGATCAGGTAGTCACTCAAGATTTTAATTTACTTCCTCTTACCGTGGATGTGTCTATTAAATCTACGGGGACCTATACAAAGTTCACCTCTTTAGATCAGATACAACTGGATGTAAGTGCTGTAAATCTGGAGTATGAATATTTGGAAGGATATTTTGGGCAACAACTATTGGCTACAGATCCATTTACTACTAAAATGGACTTTAGTTTTATCAAAGAATTGAAAGGTGATTTTAGGTTCTTTAACCCTCATTTTAGATTAAGAGTTTCAAGTGAGATAGGTTTACCTTCTGATATACAGATGAACGTGGAAGCATTTAATACAAGTACCATGGAGTCTGAACAACTGAATGCGCCTTTTTTGATGGTATCGTTCCCTAGTTTTGCAGAAAGAGGACAAACCGTAAAGGACACTTTGGAAATTAATAATACCAATTCGAATGTGGTAAACTTTATGTCTTTGGTTCCTGATAGTATATATGGGAATGGAAATTTTAGAATCAACCCTAATGGAAATACGGGAGAGAAAAACTTCACCTATGCAGATAGTGAAGTAAGCATTGGACTGGAAGTGGAAGTTCCTTTAGAAATAGCAGTAGATGGATTAGTCTTAGAGGATGACGAAGGAATATATTGGAGTTTTAGCGAATTAGATAAATTTGGATTAGATTCTATCCAATTGAATTTTAACATCACCAATGGCTTCCCATTAGATGCCGATTTGCAATTAATAATGGAAGATTCTATTGGGGGAGTAATTGATACTATATTTATAGATGCTTTGATGGCCGCGCCAGTAGATGGAGAAGGAAGAGTTATATCTCCAACCGTTTATTTCAATTCTATTTTCTTAGAAGGGCAGGAACTAACTAATTTATTAGGAGCTGACGTGATGCGTGTAAAGGCGATAATCAACACCTTTGGAAGTGATGTTCCAACCAAAGTAACACTCTTTACCGATTACTTTATAGAGCTACAACTGTCGGCTAAGGCACAAATAACTCAAACCCTTTAAAAGATGAAGAATTTTTTAAAATCATTTGTGATATTGAGTTTAGGGACAATTGCCACAACACAAGCACAAAGTTTATTACATTCTAATTTCTCTATTTCGCATCAATCCAGTTTAATAAATCCGGCAGTAATGCCAGATGCGAAATTTGAGATTACGTTACCTACTAATTTTTATTTTAGAGCAGGGAATACGGATGTTACATTAGGACATCTTTTTAGAAAGGATACAGATTTTGGTTCGAACTTAAAAAAGGCTGTGAACCGCTTGGATGGGAAAGAGCGCATATTCTCCAAT
The DNA here is from genome assembly GCA_047625765.1 of Flavobacteriales bacterium. GTDB lineage: Bacteria > Bacteroidota > Bacteroidia > Flavobacteriales > JBLHRE01 > JBLHRE01. Next base: position 10,069 of record JBLHRE010000015.1, on the reverse strand, counting down.
TTTATGATGGAAGGACTTTACGTTGGAATTAAGGTAAAGGAAATGCATGTTTCGTTTGGAGCTTATGTAAATTCTGATATTAGTATTGATGGGTTTAGCGGCCCCTTGAAGTTGGGTTTAAATGGGAATGCAGCCTTTATAGATAAGCCATTAGACTTAAGTAGTTTTGGGGCCAATGTGCTGAATACTTTAGTATACCATACCGGATTCTCTATGGATGCACCATTTATGGAGGGTCTAAGATTGGGAGCTAGGCTTAAGTTTATTACAGGAATACAGCATGTTGCAGTAGAAAACAATGCCTTTACTTTAGAAACAGATAAAGACACTTATTATTTAAATATAGAATCTGATTTTATAGCAAGAACGGCAGGTATCGATAATCCAGAAGGGACAATGCTAGAACAAATCTTAGGCGCAAAGAACCGTGGGTTTGGAATTGACCTAGGAGGTACTTACGAGTATAGCGACAAACTTACTTTTAATGCAAGTGTAACTGATTTGGGTAAAATTAACTGGAAAAATGGGGTTGCTGTGTTTAGAAATGATAATGCTAGCTTTACTTACGAAGGAACCTTTTATGATTTAGAAGGAGAAAATGAGGTAGATTTTGATGCGGTTCTAGACTCTTTGAAAGAAGCCTTATTACCAAATAAGTCATCCGAGTCTTATTCGTCTAGCTTATATACCAAAATGTCTGTTGGAGGTAAATACCAATTTACAGATCGCGTTTCGGCAGACGTGTTATTGTATGGTAAGTTGTTAGCAGGGAAAATGGAACCTGCTTTTTATTTGGGAGGTACTTACGCCTTAACTAAAGGACTACAGTTTAGAGCAACGTATTACGCAAGGCCCGGTTACTTGTTCAATTGGAATGCAGGGATAGCAGCAAACTTATTATTTGCTCAGGCATATTTGGTAATTGATAACGGTCATGCTTTATTAAATGTTCCGAATGCAAAAAATATAGGAGTTCAATTTGGATTGAGTTTTGGGAACTTTAGAGATAACGATAAAAAAGGGATGGATTCTCGGAAACTACTTTCTACCAAACCACCTAAACCAAAAAGGCAATTTAATTTCTTTAAAAAGAAAACAGAATAAATAAAAAAGGCCTCTATTGAGGTCTTTTTTTTGTGCTTAATTTAACGATCGAAAGTAGTAGGAGTATCCAAGGGGTTCCATGAAGCAGGGTGTCAAACCAATCTGCAGCTTGCATTCCGTTTGCCCCACCAAAAATCCATTTTAGTTTACCCCAAATATGTGGTTCTGGGTTAAAGGGAGCCAATCCTAGAGTTAGACTAGCTAACACTAGTAGCTTCCAATTATCAAGTATTTTCATTTGTTTTGTTCAAAGGGTAAATAACTTGTTGCCCAAAAGTTGCTGGAAATTCATTGTCGCCTGGAAAGCCTAACTCTATGTTTTTTCCATTAGAAGGAATGTAGGCAGTTTTAAATAAGTAATCCCAAACACTAAGGCTTATTCCGAAATTCATTCCATGACTATGGTTTTTTGGCAATACTTTTGCATGATGCCAAATATGCATTTTAGGATTGTTAAACACATATTTAAATGGGCCATAATCCCATCCAATATTGGCATGGTTTAAATGTCCAATGGCAACCGAAATAATATGTACGATGAAAAAGTCATCGATGCCAAAACCGATCATAGAAAGAGGGATATATAGGATTGACTTGTATACAACAGTTTCCATCCAATGGAAGCGTAAATGAGCTGCAAAGCCCATTTCTTTTACAGAATGGTGTACTTTGTGGAACTCCCACAATTTTTTATTTCTGTGAAGCATGCGGTGTATATTCCACTGAATAAAATCTGCTATAACAAACACAAATAAGAGCTGCACCCAAACAGGCCATGAGCTTATTTCTATGGCTACAATATTTGTGATACCAAGTCCTGCGAGTAGATCATGAAAAAGGTTTACGGCAACATTCGAAACACCATTATAGAGCACTAAGGAAAATAGAAAGAAATTGAAGAACATATAAAAAGCATCCATCCAAAAATCCTTTCTAATAAAGGATTGGCTCTTTCTCCATGGGACGATAAGTTCCAACAGCCAAACCACAACTGATAATGCAATAAGCCAATAGAAATAGTTGTGCCATGAAGGATTTAGAATTTCGGACAGCAAATAATTCCAATATCCAGAAAAGGACTGAAGAAAGATGTCTAAATACTTATTCATGGCAGATTACTTATGCGATTCTATTATTTGCTTGAGTTTTGAGGCAGGAAAAACACCAGATTCTCTCCACTTAAGTTCACCATTTTTAAAGACTATTAAAGTGGGTACGCCACTAACTTGATAAGCAGCAGCAATCTTGGGGTTTTTGTCTACATCAATTTTAATAATTGACGCGTCTTTACCAACCATCCCTTTTAAATCGGTAAGAATTGGCCCCATTGTTTTACATGGTCCACACCATTCAGCAAAAAAATCTACTAAAACGGGTTTGTCGCTACTTATGATTTCTTTGAAAGTTGCCATAATCTTACTTTATTTCTTCAAAACTGGATTTTGCTATTAACTTGTTGGAAGCATTTAACGGAACAGAACCACAAGTGCCTACATCTGCACAAGGAACACATCTATAATTACTAAGCGATTGGATGAATAAGATAAACGCAAATGCGATTAACAAACTGCTGCTTTGTATAGCTCCTTGTATACCTACGAAAACGGAAAGTAGCAGTCTGATAATGCGCACCACACTCCAACGTTCTTTTAATTTTTTAAGAAGCCACGGCATTACATCATTGCATTTACTTGCATCCAGCCACCACCGTTCTCACAGTTAATTCCTTCCGATTTTAAGTAACTCATTGCTTGACCTGAGCGGTTTCCACTAGCACAGCAAAGTACGATTGGTTTATCGATCTTTTTAATTTCTTCCAACTTGTTCTGAATATCCGGAAGGGGAATGTTTTTAGAACCTGCAACATGTCCGCCTTGGAATTCACCAGGAGAGCGAACATCTATAATTACAGCTCCCTTCGAAATCATTTCTTTTGCCGCTTCTTTAGAGTTGCCTCCAAAAATCGTATTAAATAAACCCATTTATTCTCTTGTTAAATTATTACTACTGCAAAAATACATTTTGCACTATTTCCAAACAGCAACTAAAGTTACATTGCCCTTGTGGAAACTTAAAAAGGCTACATAATTGCAGCCTTTAAATGTCATTTATAAAGTCGAAGGACAGACATAATCTGTTCTAGGAATGTTGGTAAGCTTAATAGCTCCGTATCCTCCCTGTACTTCAACAATATTATGTATTCCTCTTGATTTAAGGATAGATGATGCAATTACTGAGCGATAGCCTCCAGCACAATGCACATAAAAATCCTTGTCTTCAGGGAAATCATTTAAGTGTTTATTTAAATCTGCGAGGGTTGCTAAATGAGCACCATCAATATGTTCAGAGGTAAATTCACCTGGTTTTCTAACATCAAAAACCACATCCTTCACACCTTCAAATCGTTCTGCAAATTCCGTAGCAGGAATAGATTCTAAGGATTCAACTTCTTTGCCAGCAGCTTTCCAAGCTTCAACACCACCTTTCAAGAAACCCAAGGTGTGATCGAAACCAACACGCGCCAATCTCGTGACTGCTTCTTCTTCTCTACCTTCGTTAACAATTAATATAATAGGTTGGTTGACATCAACAATCAATTCTCCTACCCAAGGTGCAAACCCTCCATCTAAGCCAATGAAAATACTATTGGGTACATGTGCTGCTGTGAAATCTGTTGTCTTTCTTACATCCAACATCAAAGCGCCTATTTCCGTAGCTATGGTTTCAAAATCTTGAGGATTCAATGCTTGCAATCCAGATTCTAAAACAGAGTCAATACTTTCGTAGCCTTCCTTGTTCATTTGTACATTTAATGGGAAATATGCTGGAGGAGGTAAAAGGCCATCGATTACTTCAGCAATAAACTCCTCTTTGGTCATATCGGCACGCAAAGCATAATTCATCTGCTTTTGATTACCTAAAGAATCCACAGTCTCCTTCATCATATTTTTACCGCAAGCAGAACCTGCTCCATGAGCAGGGTAAACGGTAACATCATCTGCCAAAGGCATAATCTTGTTGCGCAAGCTATCGAATAGAGTTCCTGCTAATTCTTCTTGGGTGACTTCGTTCGATTTTTGAGCCAAATCTGGTCTCCCTACATCTCCTAAGAACAAAGTGTCTCCTGAGAATATAGCGTGATCCTTATCGTTTTCATCAATCAATAAATAGGTGGTACTTTCCATGGTATGCCCTGGAGTATGTAATGCCTTTATTTTGATGTCTCCGATTTTGAAAATTTCTTCATCTTTTGCGATATGAGCATCGAAACCTGTTACAGCGCTGGGGCCAAAAACAATTTTGGCTCCTGTCTTTTCTGCTAGGGTAACATGACCACTCACAAAATCAGCATGAAAATGTGTTTCGAAAATGTATTTGATTTTCACTCCATCCTCTTCGGCACGTTTTAAATAGGGCGCAACTTCTCTAAGTGGATCAATGATAGCAGCTTCGCCATTACTGGTAATGTAATATGCTCCTTGTGCTAAACAACCGGTATAAATCTGTTCTATTTTCATCTATATATTATTGAAATAGTAATTCTTTTGTCAAAATGTAAACGGCCATAATCAGTACAAACCAACCGAATCCTTTTTTTAGTTTTTGTCCCGAAATAAATCGAGATAAATAAGACCCTACAAAGATACCCACTATAGCGCAGGATGTAAAACTTAAAAGGAATAACCAATCGATTTCTTGCCCGGATTGAATATCGCCAACAAAACCAATTAATGATTTTACAGCGATGATAAATAGGGAAGTGCCAACGGCCATTTTCATGGGTAGCTTTGCTAGTAATACCAAAGCAGGGATTATTAAGAACCCTCCACCGGCACCAACAAGTCCAGTTAAAAGGCCAACAATGGCTCCTTCAATAATAATTTTAGGATAATTAAACTGAATGACTTCATCTTCTTTTTCGGCAAGGGCGTTCTTTTTTCGAATCATTGAAATTGCCGCGGTAAGCATGATCAAGGCAAAAAACAGCATTACGGCTAAGTTTTTGCTTAATTCGAACGAACCCCAAGTGAAAATGGAATCGGGTATGGCTGGAACAATAAAATAACGTGTAAGATAAACAGCAATAAAAGCTGGAATGGCAAATACTATTGCCGTTTTGATACTGACTAGGCCTTGTTTGTATTTTTGAAGCATACCTACTAATGAGGCTGACCCTACAATAAATAGCGAGTAGGCCGTAGCTAAAACCGGTTCTACACCAATAAGATATACAAGCACCGGAACGGTTAAGATGGATCCTCCTCCGCCAATTAACCCTAATGAGATGCCTATAAATATTGCTGCAATAAATCCAATGATTTCCATAAAGTCTTTTCGAATCTAAGGACAAATATAAGCCGCTGAAATGAGCTGGCTAGTGACTTTGGTTACAAAGATTTAAGCAGCTTAATTTGGTGGCGGTAGAGTAGGAGTTTTTCATCATTTTCTAGCTTTTTTAATAAGCGAGAAACAACAACTCTGGATGTGGCTAATTCTTGGGCAATTTGTTCGTGTGAAAGATTGATAAGAGCAGAACTTGTAACCTTCGATTTTTCCTTCAGGTAATGAATCAGGCGTTCGTCTAATTTTTGAAATGTAATCTGATCAATGGTTGTAAGGAGTTCATCGAACCTGCTTTGAATGGTATTCATTACAAAGCTTTTCCAACTACTATATTGGTTCATCCAACCATCCATATAGGAAATAGGAATCTTCCAGATTTCTACATTTTCTTCGGCAGTTGCCTGAATCTTACTTTGTTTTTGCTGCATGCAGCAAGTAAAAGTCATGGCGCAACTTTCCGTAGGGTTTACATAATACAGCAATAATTCCCTTCCTTGATCGTCTATCCTAGAAATTTTAATCAAACCTTTTAGGATGAGAGGTATGAATTTTACCGTATCACCATGATTAATGAGATTGGTTCCCGCAGCATATTCCTGCGAGAAACCAACTTCAATAATTGCATTGAGCAATTCTGCTTCGAAAACGTTTTCGAAATGTGCCTTGATGTTTGTTTTTGTAGCCATAGTTTAATCCAAAGATATTCAAGCTAATTCTTCTAGCTTAAAACTCTTCAATTAGAACACCCATTTTTCCCATCTGAGCATCTCGTAAAGCTTCCATGACTTCACTTTGTGTATTCATTACAAAAGGGCCGTAGGAGGTCACTTCCTCATCGATAGGCTCGCCTGATAAAACAATGAAACGTGTTTCTGTTTTTATGGATACGTTTATAGGTCCGTCATCATTATTAAACCAAACCATATCTTTGGTTTTACTTGTTTTCCCATCTACTTCAAGCTCGCCATTTAATATGTAAATAACCGTGTTAAAATTTGTTGGGATGTCTAAGCTTATTTCTGCTTTTTCTTTTGCTTCTACCCGTAATAATGTTTGAGGACTGTAGGTTTTTGCAGGACCTTTTGTGCCCATAAAATCACCAGCAACCACTGCAATGGTATATAGGTCATCTTTTATTTTGGGAGTATCCTTATCAGACAATGGCAAGTAATATGGAGTCTCCATTTTGTGTTTTGATGGCGTATTTACCCAAAACTGAATAAACTCATTTTCACCACCCTGTTCTGCCATTTGTTGGCTAGGTCTTTCGCTATGGGTTATGCCCAGTCCGGCATGCATCCACTGGGTACCACCTTCAGATACAATGGCATCGTTTCCTAATGAATCGCGGTGTTGTAGATCACCTTTAAAAACAAAAGTTACTGGAGAGAAGCCACGATGTGGGTGTGGCCCAACTCCAATATCTTTTTGTGATTGACCACCTTCCAATGGATGGTCCCAATGGTGAATCAATAAAAATGGATCTATTTGATCTATGCCTTGCACAGGCAGAGGTTGGTCTAATAAATGACCTCCCATATTAATGCGTTGTGCTGGAATAATTTGCTTTACTGTTCTATATTGAGAATCCATGACATGAAAATTTAAAAAGGCCTGAAATTTATGTTGTAATAAGGGTAACTTCTAAGGTAAAGATATCATCGATTACCTTATCTCCTAAGTTGTCGAAAAACGAATCTGATCCATAACGCACATCAAATTTTGATCTGTCAATTTCTAATCTAATCGCATACGAATTATCTGTTTTGTTGACATCGAAACTAATGGTTTCGCTCTTTCCTTTGATTGTGATTACACCTGTCAGGGTGCCTTTACCATTCTTGATTTTTGCAGGCTTTGTAACTTTAAAGGTGGCTGTTGGATGTTTTTCTATACTAAAGAAATCATCAGACTTAAGGTGGCCTACCAGTTTAGCATTGTAAGTAGCATCTGTTAGATCGGTGTTGGTAATGGTAGTCATATCCACCACAACTTCTCCAGAGACAATATTTCCATCTTTCCATTCGAAATTCCCTTCTTTCAATTGGATATTACCGGTATGCTGTCCGCCAATTTTTTCTCCAACCCAAACTATGGTAGATGTTGAGCTGTTAAATTTTTCTGTTTGCGCTATAACTCCTGAGCTTAGGAATAAAGCCAATGCCAATGCAATTTTTTGTGTTTTCATGATATAGAATTTTAGTTTCTACAAATGTGACACTTTCATATGTCCTGTGTATTAATCTAGATTAAGAAATAAGGGCTTAGCTATTTCGGACAATCTCGCCTCTAATTTTGCTCAATGCCTCTGGAGTAATGCCCAAATAGGAGGCTATCATTTTTTGAGGGACACGATTTGGTAATTCTGGGTAGGTTTGTGTGAATTGCAAGTAGCGGCTTTTTGCATTTGCGCTCATCATTGCTATAATGCGTCTTTGTAAAACCGCAACCCTGCGCATTAAAAGATTGGTTTGCTCTAAAAGTTGTGTGCTCGATAGGTCTGATAAACTAAAACACTTTCTATCAATTGAAACTACTTCAGAATCTTCTAAGCATTCGATATAAAGTTCGGCAGGTAGATTGAACTCTTGAGATTCGATATCAGAAATCAACCAACCTTCCGGAGCGAACATAAAAATATGTTCTTTTCCTTTTTCATCGATAGTATAACTTCTAAGCAATCCTTTTTTAACATAAAATGCAAGATTGCTTTCCTCGCCAGCACGTTGTAAAATGGTTCCTTTTTTATAGGTCTTAGTAAATGCCTGAGCATCTAAATTTACTAGGCTTTCGAGGTTTTTCATTGTTTTCTATTGAAAGTGAAAGATAGAAAAAATGAAAGATTAGATTGGGTAGCCCAAGCTTAAACTCTTCTCTCAAATTATGGCTTGTTTCGTGATTTTACTTTTGAACCTTTTGGGATAGAATTGATAAACTTCTGGTAAAAGGATTTAATACTTTTAGAATCATGATTCTAAAGAGAGGTAGTGTGGTAAACCTTATTTACAACCAGTTTCATTTTCAGATAGAAACCTCTTCCTTTAAGAGCGTATTTCAATTCTAAGGATTTGATTTGCTCCCATTTGATTATTCCATTTTTCACTCCAATAATCCCATGTTCTGTAAAATGAAATTTGTCTTTTAATTGGTAGAGCTTGGACCAAATGAGGAATACAGCTGTTGAGAGAAGAATCAAAGTGATGACCACTAAGGCAGGAAATTTTGAAAAGGTATCTAGTTGATTTGTTATAAAAAAGAAAAAGACTGATAAGGGAATTAGACTTAATGAAATTATCAATTTCAACAACAGTTGATGCAAATTATAAAACCCTAATTCAAATTCTTAATTTTGCATTTTCCGAAGGTATAGTGAAGTAATTGTAATGAATTTAAAAATTTTGCAGTCTTCAAACTCTACTCTCAAATCTCAAACTTCTCTTGTGCCCAGAGCGGGATTCGAACCCGCACGACCTAAAGGTCACAGCCCCCTCAAGGCTGCATGTCTACCAGTTTCACCACCTGGGCAGAAATAAAAAAAGGCCCGCGAGAAGCAGACCTTTTTATTTTTGTGACTTGGCTGGGGTTCGAACCCAGGACCCTCTCCTTAAAAGGGAGATGCTCTACCAGCTGAGCTACCAAGTCCCTTGCGTTTATAGCGGTGCAAATATAAGTGCATTATTTATTCTTGCAAGCCCTTGCCGAAACTTTTTTAATGCATATTAAATATGGTCTTGAAGCCCAGTGTTTTGGGGTGTGAAACTTTTTTAAACTAAATTATTTTGGGCTTGTTTTTACCTTAATTTTGATCCTTTCAACTTAAATGAACCAGATATTTTACGCAGCATGAGCAATTCTTCTATGATATTTATAATTGGTTTTATGGGCTCGGGTAAATCTACCTTGGGTAAAACCTTGTCACATACATTGGGATTTGAATTTATTGATATGGACGAATGGATTGCCAATAGAGCTTGCAAAACTATTCCGGAAATATTCGCGCAAGATGGAGATGCTGCTTTTAGAGCGCTAGAGCAAGAATGTTTGCACCATTTGATGCATAAAGAAAATATGGTGGTAGCAACTGGTGGAGGAACACCTTGTTATTTTGATAATATGGAATTGATGTTGGAAATAGGAGAGGTGGTATTCTTGAATCTCAATGAGGAGGTATTGATAAACCGATTGAGAGAAGAACAAACACAAAGGCCACTAATTGCCGATAAGTCGGAAGCCGATTTGAGAAAGACCGTAAATCAATTGCTGCAAGAGCGATTGCCTTTTTATAAGCAGGCAAGTATTACAATAAACGAAACGGTGAGTTTAGACGAACTGCTGCAAAAGCTGTCCTAGTGGAAATCAGCCTCTAAGTAAGCCTTAAGCTCGTCAATGGTAAGTCTACTTTTCATGTGCCCTTCTTTGGCGTAAGACAATTCCCCAGTTTCTTCAGAAACAGCAATAGATATAGCATCAGATTGTTCCGTAATACCAATAGACGCTCTATGGCGCATACCATAGCGAGCAGGTATTTTAGGGTTATCAGAAACGGGTAAGACACACCTGGCAGCTTCTATTCTATTGCCCGAAATAATAACGGCACCATCGTGCAATGGACTGTTTTTGT
>JBLHRE010000014.1:0-21224 GCA_047625765.1 Flavobacteriales bacterium | reverse complement strand
TTTTTTTACTAAGCACAGTTTTTTTCTTTACTTGTTTTATCGCGCATGGTCAATTACCAAATTATACACCCTTTCCAGAATCTGATGCTGTGTGGGTTGGAACGCGTGCAAATGGAGATAATTCAACGGGATGTGTTGTGTTTAATGATTACAACCAATTTATTAAAGGGGATACTACCATCAATGGTGTTATATATCATAAAGTTTATAAAAATATTCGTCAGCATTGGACCTGTGGCTCAGAGGAAAACTTTACGGATAACGAATATTCGGGAGCCTTTAGAAATGATGTTGCTGAGAAGAAGGTTTATTATCTAAATAATGGTGAGGAAAAGTTGGCGTATGATTTTAATATTAGTGTTGGGGACACATTGAGTAAAAACCACATTATAATTTATGATAATACGATAGTCTACAACATAGATAGTGTGGAAGTTCAGAGTGTCTATAGAAACAGGTATCACCTAAAAGTGAACAATTCTTTTTTTGCCTTTATTGTTGAAGGTATTGGAAATTCGAGCGGGGGAGCATTCACACCAATATATGAAAGAGCAGAAACTTGGTATGAGTTTTATTGCCATCGATTAAATGGAGAACCTGCTTGGAGCGATTTTCCTCAAAATAGTGATTGTTCAATGCTATCCATTCAAGATAACTTACCTGCGATACAAAGCCAACTGAAGATTTATCCAAACCCAACAAAAGACGGGATTACTATTGAGTCAGAAAATAAGATTGACAAAATTCAATTATATGATATGCTCGGAAATCTTCTGTTGCTTAGTGAAAATGAAATCCGAATCAATCTGAAACATTTGCAGAGAGGGAACTATTTAATCTTGGTTACGGATGTTTCAGGTAAAAGAATGGTTGAGTCTGTCGTTTTAAACTAATGTGATGACTCCCCCCTTTTAAAATGTCCTTACATTTGCCCTATGGAGTTATCGGTTTATTCGGATGCGCACTTTATGAAAGAGGCGCTAAAAGAAGCACAAAAGGCATTAGAGAAGGATGAAGTTCCTGTAGGAGCAATCATTGTTTGTAAGAATCAGATTATTGCGAGAGCACATAATTTGACAGAAACATTGAACGATGTTACGGCCCATGCCGAAATGCAGGCCTTTACAGCCGCTGCAGATTATTTGGGAGGGAAATATTTGAAGGATTGTAAATTGTACGTAACGCTAGAGCCTTGTGCTATGTGTGCAGGAGCTTCTTATTGGACGCAAATAGATCATATCTTCTATGGCGCTGCAGATGAAAACCGTGGTTTCGTAAAACAGTATCCAAATCTTTTACACCCTAAAGCAAAAATAAAGGGCGGCATCCTCCAACAAGAATGTTCCGCCCTTTTAAAGACTTTTTTTAAAAGTAAACGCTAGTTGATTGTTTCTTTTACGGCACCACAACGCAACATCCTTTCACCATAGTAAGGATTAAGGATCGATTCTTCTGTAGCTAACCATTGGGCTCCTTTACCGTTTAATGCCATTGGACAAAATTGGACAAACATGCTTTGAGGCAATTCTAAACTTTTAGAATAAGCTACAATTGCATTGCTCAATTCTTCGAAATGATCTCTTTGTGCGTTAATGTCTGGCGAGGCAAAAATTAAAACAGCATATTTTCCAATTTCATTATCGATACTCGTTTCTGCTAATGTCTTTGCATGTTTAACTGCAGTAGGCATATCGCTTCGTACAAAGGCATCTTTTAATTGGAAGTATGCATTTAATACTGGGTCTGCAACCGTAACGCTAACATGTGTTTCGTCTAATTTTTCTGCTCCCCCACAAGCTACTAGAAAGAAGGAAAATGCTATCAATAGGTTTTTCATGTGATTTTGTTTTGAACAAAGATAAGGGCTTCGCTTTAAATATCAGAAAAAAACAAAGCCCTGTCTAAAGTAGGCAGGGCTCAATAATTTGTTTTTATAATTCGGCTTAGAAATAAGTAGCAAAGCCAAATTGGAAACCCCCTAATTTAGCTGGTGGATTCCCTAGAGCATCATGGATGTTTTGGAAAATATAATTGGCTCTAATAATTGTTCCAGAGGCGGGTCTAAATCCTAAGCCTACTGCTAAGCCTCGAATTTCATCTCCAATATTCGAACTGATGTTAGTTCTGAATTTCCCTTTGTTATAGTCGATGTATTCGTATCGGATACTTGCTTTTAAAGTGGCACTCTCAAAGCTTAATATTTTTCTTTTGAGTAGTGGTATTTGCAGTTCCGTAAAACCACCTCTTTGCTTGCCGCCATAAATTTCATTGGTGTTTTCGGGTACATCAATAGAAGCCCAAACAAACTCACCCAAAAGTGTAAGGTTGTTAAAGTTAATATTGTAGTCTAAGGCCATAAGGTGCAGGCTTCTTTTAGGGGCAATTTGTTCACCTTCCATCATATAGGAATTGTAAACTCCTCCATAATATCCGAATCCAATTTCTCCAAATTTTCTACTGGCAATCGAGGTGTGTAAATTGATCATTGGTGTACCATTGTTGTCTTCACCAAACATTTGTTCGTTTTTACCTGCAGGGATAAATGTTCTGCCCTCACTATTCAAAACAATATTGTCTTGCAGTCCGTTCACGACATAGGCATCGTAGGTAAGCATGAATTTTTCGTTGGGATAAAATCTCCCATAAAGACCGAATCCAACTTCGGAAAGTGTAGAAGGAATTAATTGGGTAGAAGACAAAGGGCGCTCTACAAACTCCCAATTGGGTGAATCGTGATTTGTGTTTACTAAGCCAATATTTGGCAACAGGATTCCAGCTCTAAAATTAAGCGCTGGCAATAAATTAACATCTATTAAGGCCGTTTCCAGTGCAATTTCTTCCGTTCCATGTTCAAATTCTAGCTCTGATAAGAATTTTATTTTGGGATGAATTTGAGAGTATAAAAAGATATTGAACCTACGAAGTTCCATGCTAAATCCTTCAGATACACCATCCTCTGCAAAATAATTTGTGTTTCCTTCTAGGTAACCGCCAACGGCAGTTCTTGTTTTACCTAAATCTATAAACGGTCTATTGTAAATTCCATTCTGATTGGTTTTAATACTATCTGTAGGAGATTGAGCTAAGGCGATATTGCTGCAAACAAGGCCAGCAAAAAGTATAACTTTTGAGATATTTTTATAATTGAACATACACATAGGTGTCATCAGTAGTTGTGTTAAATTCGATAAGAGGCTTTGTTGCTGGGCCAGTTAATACAGCTCCGCTTTTAGAGAATTCCGAACCATGACAAGGACAAACAAATACTGCCCCTGCAAGAGCAACATCGCAAGACTTGTGCGTGCAAAGCATCAAAAGGGCTTTATATCCTTCTGTTTCTTTTTTTAGAAAAATTTGAGCCTCTTGGGATGGATCATTGATAATAACAGCATTCGACTTTTCGAAGGCTGTTTTCTTTATTTTTAATTGATTTGGATTTTCCAATTTTTCAAAAGCAACCAATTGTAGGTTATTACAACCGCCTAAAATTAAAGAGGGTACTATGCAGCAAGCGGCACTTGCTAATACCGAGTTTTTAAGGAAATATCTTCTGCTAGACATTATAAAGAGTTTAAAAAGGCTTGAAGATTTATTTTTTCTTCTTCGCTCAGCTGATTGTAAGCCGTTCTACTTGCCGCACCTTCGCCTCCATGATAATCAATAGCTTCAGAAAAAGTTTTGGCTCTACCATCGTGCATCAAAAACTGCTGACCTCCTTGTGAGTCTTCTTGCAAGCCAAGACCCCAAAGGGCCATAGTACGCCATTCGTTGGTAGCAACTATTCCTTCTGTATAGTAGTCGTCAAGTTCAGCACCCATGTCATGCAAAAGCATATCGGTATAAGGGTGGAACGAAACCTGGTTTAGGGCAGCAATCTCTGAAAGCCCAGTGTGCAGTGTTTCTACATGGCATTTGTTACAACCAATTTGTTTGAAAATCGTTTCTCCTGCTAAAACCTGATCTGTATTGGCATCTCTTCTTTGGGGCGCCTGTAACGTTTGAAGGTAGAATACTACTTTCTCTACGGTACCTGCGCCAATTTCTGGATCTGCAACACCATCGCCACCAAATTGAGATTCAGCGTAATTTACAGGGTCTACAGGATCGAAATCAGAGGTGATACCCATGTCTTGCTTATAGGCACCAACCGTTTGATGTGTTAAATTGATGGTTGCTGCCTTTCTTCCAAATCTACCAATGAATCTATCTCCGCCTTGATCTTGGTGGTAGCGATTGTCAATGATCAACCACTCTGGTCTTGGAATTAAATTTACTACACCAGAGATACCGTCATTATCCGAGTCATTAGGATCCGCCATGGCAAGAATATCAGTATCTGTTACTGCTGCCAAATAGCCAAGGCCAGTTACGTTAGGAGCTAAAAATTGGGATGATGCTGCATCACTTGGAATTTCTTCTGGGCTATAGGGTGTTATAGATCTATGTTGTAACTGTGGCCCTCCTTCGTTTAACATCGGGCTCCAAACTTGATTGCCATTATTGGTGACGTATTTTCCGAATCGAGTTAGGTTGTTGAATGGATTTCCTTTCCCATCTCCCGCGTGGCAATTTTCGCAAGATGCCTGCACGAATACGGGGCCCAAACCTTCGGCTACACTAAAAATATGTGCAAAGTCTTCATCGCCCATAATGTGCAAAGCCATTTGATTTGGGGTTAAGCCATCAATTGGTGCGGCTAATGCCTCGTTAGCTTCTGGCGCTTTAGGCGTTAGTTTTTCGCAAGCAGTCATACCAACCACCACTGCCAACAAGCCGATACTTGTTAAAAGGTATTTCATTTTGATATTAATTATTCGACAAATGTAATATAATTTTTAGATGACTCTAAAAATTATATTAGACTAAAAAAGAACCCCGCCATAATAAAATGACGGGGTTAGGTATGCGGGTACTAAATTCAGATTAGTGCTTCATGAATTTATGTTGGATCAAACCTTTAGCATTGTGAATACGGATAAAGTAAACACCAGTTTGTTCGTTACTCATATCAATAGCAATAGCATTGTCTCCGGCAACCAAATTTACTTGTTGATGAGATAATGTTCTTCCTAGCATATCTACAATTTCGTAGTTCACTAAATCATTATCTAAGCTAGTAATTTTAATAGTTGCTTGATTGTTTACTGGATTTGGAACAACATTAACGGCAGTATTAGCTGCTAGTTCATTGATTCCAACTTGGTCGCCAATTGTAAATTTATCTAGGTAAAGGTTATTTCCTCCACCAGAAATAAATTCTAATTTAATCAACAAGTAATCTTTGGATCTGTAAGCAGCTAAACTAAGACTAGCTTCTTTCCATTCAGATAGATTAGATGGTGTGAATGCTGTGTTTGAATTTCCTGAAGTGGTAAGGTCTTCTATGTCCATAGATTTTCTTCTAATCCAAGATTGTCCACAGTTTGAAGAAACATAAACATTTAGTACATCCGTGTTAGAGGATACTTTTGGAGCGAAAGCATGGAAGAAATTGAAAGTTGGGCTCGTTGTTCCAGAAACAGTGAAAACAGGAAGAATAATTTCATCAACCTGATTAGGAGGATTAACTCTGTTGTTTAAGGTAATACTCGTAGCATCTTCAAATCCTGTTGTAGTAGACATTTCAAAACCTACACCTGTAGGGTTGTTTACCGACCATCCATTAGGAAGAGTACCAGAACTAAATTCTTCGCTCATATAATCAGTAAACGCTGGAGTGGTACTACCAACGGTTACAGCCTCTGAAAGGTTAAAAGTGTTTGTGCCAGCGGTATTTGTAGCTGTAAGGCTAATATCATAAAGACCACCATCAGCATAAGAAATAGTGACAATAGAATCCGTTGAAGTCGTTACATCTGCTCCTGGGAAACTCCAGTTTCTGGTGTAGCCTGATGAGTTGTAAGTTCTGTCTGTAATGATAATAGAAGACCCTGCGCAGGTTGTGTTTTTGCTGATAGTAAAAGCTGCAATAGGTGCACAGTTTTGCTCTACATAACCGTTGTTGGTACCTGTGGCCTCTAGGTTTGATTGAGAAATTAAATTCTGAAGAGCATTATTTGATTGAATAGCGGCAATCATTCTGTCTCTTTGTCCTAGGGTAAACATGTTTTGACATCCGTCATAAGACATGTAGTTTTCGATTTGGTCAACAACATTTGAATTGTATGCAGAACTTGCCCCTAACAGGTCGTTAGCGCAAGTATTTTGATTTTGATTACATCCATATGTAGCTTCTGATGTAGGAGGGGTGTCACATACACGGTCTCCAGAATTTTCACAAGTACTTCCACATCCACTTTGGAACGTGTGGTAAAGATTTAAACAATGCCCAATTTCATGAGTTGGAGTTCTACCTCCGTAGATACCCGTTCCAATTTGGCCCCAAGCTTGGTGAATGTTTACAAACCCGTAAGTGTTAGAAAGACCTGGTGTTGGGAACTCTCCGTAACCTAGAACAGTACCAGCACTTCCTTGTGCATCAATAGAATTTACAATCCAAACATTGAAGTATTTGTTTTCTGGCCATTGGCTCAATTCCTTCACATTGTCTCTTGGGCTAGCCGAGTTAGATGTTTCAGCATCATCGATACGGATAATACCTTCGGTACAGTTGCCTTGAGGATCGATTTTAGCCAATTTGAACTGGATGTTAACACCAGAAGCATAAGGCTTGAAAACGTCTCTCGTTTCGCTAGTATCTTCGTTAATTCTAAGGTAATCTTCATTTAAGATACGGATACCATCAAGAACTTGCTCTTTAGAAATGTTTCCTCTATCACCATCATGAATTATATGAATAACCAAAGGAACAGTCATTGTATCGGCTGCAGCTTTCTCTATGTCGCTATAGTTGCTGGCCAAATAACGATCAACTTGTTCTTCCATTTCTGCTCTTTGCTGTGCAAAAGAAGGGTCAGATTTTAATCTGTTTTGGTATTCTAAATCGGCAGCACACCAATTAGATTGAGCAGATGCACCAATAAATGATAATGTGGTAAAAATGCTAAGTATTAATTTTCTCATATATATAAATTAAAGCCCCACTATTAAAAAGTGGGGCGGATTAAATTCTTATTAGTGTTGTACTACTATTTTTCTCTGTGAGGTTCCTTTGTTCGAAACGATGTTTATAAAGTAAACGCCATTAGGTAAATCAGAAACATTGATGGTGGTAGTGTGGCTTCCTTGGCTTAATGAAAGTGTATTTATATCTCTTATTGATTTACCCATGATATCGTGTAAAGCAATTTTGATTTCAGTGTTTTCTTCCAATTCTATTGAAACGTTAAACGTTTCAGAAGCAGGGTTTGGCATTAATGCAACATTCACACCCATATCCATCTCAGCAATACCAATATTTTGGTCGCCCAAATAGAATTTATCTAGGTAAAAGTTGTTTCCTAATCCTGAAACAAATTCCAGTTTGATCTGAACAAATGGCTTATTGACATAAGAAGATAAGTTAACAGAACCTACAGCCCAATCGTTAGGCCCTTCTGGCGTAAATGGTCCGCTTGGTTGAATGTCGACTGTCGCTAATTTGTCTGCATCGAACTGTGCTCTACGTAACCAAGTTGTACCACAGTTGATAGAAATATAAACGTTCAAGACATCATTGCTAGAAGATGTTTTCTTAGCATATGCATAATAAAAGCTCAGCTTTGGAGAAGTGCTATTGTTGAGGTTAAAAATAGGTAAATGCAATTCGTCTACACCGCCTGGGCCCTGTACTCTGTTTTGAATCCAAATAGCATTGGACCCTTCATCGTAACTAGCGCCAGTAAAAGATTCGAAACCTACTCCAGCAGGGTTAACCGCATTCCATCCGCTTGGTAGTGTATTTCCAGAAAATTCCTCACTCATTACATCGTAATATTGAGGGGTAGTGTTGATTACATCAATAACGTTTTCCATTTCCAAGGTATCTGATCCAGAGGCATTGCTTGCAATCAACGTTATGGAATATGTTCCAGGAGTATTGTAAGTCAGTTCGGTCTCAGGATCGCTTCCTGATGTGATATCAGCGCCAGGGAAAGACCATATTCTTGTGTAAGAAGAGCTGTTGTAAGAAAGGTCGGTAACAGAAATTGAAGTTCCAGGACAAACTTTAGTACCAGAAACGCGGAAGTTTGCAATAGGCGCACAGTTTTGAGGGGCTATAGTTTCGCTAGTTCCTGTTAAGAGTAAGTTAGCTTCTTTCCATAGGTTGTTCCTTCCTCCCGCACTCGCTTCTAAAGCCGCATGCATTCTTAATTTTTGACCTTCAGTAAACATTTTCGCACAAGTAGCGTAATCCATGTAGTTCTCAACATTGTCTAAACTACTACAAGTGGTTTGGCTTCTGTTGCAATTTTGATTTGATCCAATAGTGTTAGGCGTATCACCAACACCGTCATCGCTGTTGCAATTAGAAGCTACGGCATTGCTGTTGGTATTACCCCAAGTATGTGGTAAGTTTAAGTAATGTCCTATTTCATGGGTTAACGTTCTTCTAGAGAAGTTTCCGCCATTACTTTGGCCAATTCCTCCTAACTGAGAAGCGCGACAAACAATTCCTTCTGCTCCGTCTGGTGCAGTGCCAGGGTAGTATGCATATGCACCAGCACCACTTTCGATGTTCTGCACTACCCATACGTTTAAGTATCTATTTACAGGCCAAATCTCTAGAGATTTCACATTTTCTCCTGCAGAAAAAGTCATTTCAGATTCGTGATGGGTTACACCTTGCGTACAATTTCCATCAGGATCAAGAGTAGCTAAGCGAAACTCAATCTCTGGATTACCAACAACCGATTTGAATTGCTCAGCCATATCATTGGAGTCTGCATTCAATAGTTGATAATCTTCGTTGATAACATTTACAGCGTCTTCGATTTGACTAAATGCAACATCGTTATTCCCTGAGTAAATAACATGAAAAACGATAGGGACAACATATTGAACGGCTTGTTTGTTGGCGCCATTGTTGGCAACATAGTCGCGCGTAAAATCCATCAAAGCGTCATAATCCTGTTTTAGTTTAGGATCATTTTCAAACGATTCTGCTACACGAGAATCAATATCGCAAATAGGAAAAGGCTTGGATTGTGTGTCGTTTTGAGCATCAATAGTTCCGGAAAAAAACACAAAAATAGCAAGAGAGAGAACGAATTTCATTTAATAAAATATTCATTAATTTTTTTGAATGCTGGCGAATATATGAAATAATGCTGGTAATATTTAACGCCAAATGAACTTAAAAAAAGGCATTATTTGTATTATTATCCTGAACATCAGACGATTATAAGATACGAGTAATTTTTATTTTTGGATTTCTATATCGCGAAGAGAAAGTAAAACGGAAGGGAATTCACTGGAATGGCGAATGATGTAATCCAATTTTTTGACAACAATTTCAGGGCTCGTTAAATCTTTGTTTTTGTTTAATTCAATGAAATGATCTAGTCTAGAAAATTGCTTTTTATCAGCGGTTCTTATTTCTCTTTGCATAGGCGTATCAACAACTCCTGGGGCAATAGCATATATTTTTAGTCCCGTATTATTTAGCTCCGATTCCAAAGCAATGGTTTGGCTAAATAAATCGATTGCAGCTTTAGACGCGCAATAGGTAGACCATCCATCTATGGGGCTTTTGCCTGCTCCGGAACTGATATTAATAATGATTAATTTGGCATTAGAGCCGCTAAACTGCTTGATAAATTGATTGCACAATTGCATTGGTGCTAGCACATTAATATTGAGCTGCTTTTGCATTGTAGCAAAATCTTGATGACCACCATGTGCAATGGGGTTTATGAGCCCTGCATTATTTACAAGAACAATTCGTTCGTCTTTAGTTTCTGGAAAAACGAAATCTTGAAGGACTGCAGGATTACTTAAATCTAATTGGGAGTGGATGTAGTTTTTGGAGTCCAAATCAGAGGGGCCTCTTGCGTATCCATAAATGGTATGGCTAGCATTGGGCAATAAAAAACCAGCAAGAGCATTTCCTATGCCTTTGCTGGTTCCTGTAATAAAGTAAGTTGTTTTCAAATTAGCTGTTTATTTCTAAGAATCGTTCTATATCCGATACTTTCCCAAACAAAACCATGGTATCTGCATCTTGTATTATTGTAGAGGGTCCCGGAATACCTTGAATGTGTTTTTCTTTTTCGATAATCCCACCTTTCATTACATCGGATTCGCGCATTATGGTTACCAAATTAACTTGGTATTTTTCGCGTAAACCAACATCCTCTAAGGTTCTGCCAAATACTTTGTTTGGGACTTTTACTTCCACAATTTCGTATTCGTCAGGCAATTGTAAAAAGGTAAGTAAATGAGGGTTTATTAACGATTCGGCAACGTTACTCCCTACCTCATCTTCTGGAGAAAGAATTTCGTTAACTCCCATTCGTTCTAAGATGCGCCTTTGTGCAGCACCAGAAGCTCGGGCAATTAATCGTTTACACTTTAACTCTAACAGAATATAGGTACACAATAATAATGCTTCGAAATTTTTACCAATGGTAATAACCACGGCATCCATCTCTTCTATTCCTTGTGCTTGCAGAGCTTTTGCGTCTGTAGCGTCTAGGGTTACGGCATAAGAAACTTCATCTTTAATAAGATCTACTTTTTCTTCGCCACAATCTATGGCCAATACTTCTGCTCCATGGCCCGACAATTCCCGTGCAATGGCACTTCCAAATTGTCCCATTCCTATTACTGCAAATCGATGATTTGATGCTGGCATAATTTTAAATTTTATCTAAAGCAGACTTTAAGTCGGCAAGGATGTCTTCTATATCTTCAACGCCCACACTTAGTCTAATTAATGAGTCAACAACTCCAGATTCTTCTCTTATTTCTTTTGGGACAGAAGCATGTGTCATGCTTACTGGATGTCCTATTAATGACTCCACACCACCCAATGATTCTGCAAGAGTAAAAATATGTGTGGAAGATACTATTTTCAATGCATCTTCTAATTTATTTCCGCGGATTGTAAAAGAGACCATTCCACCAAAGTTGCGCATCTGAGATTTTGCAATATCGTGGTTTTTATGGTCTGTTAGGCCAGGCCAAAATACGGCATTTACATTTGGATGATTCACTAAAAATTCAGCTACCAGAGCACCATTTTCGCAATGGCGTTGCATGCGAAGATGCAGGGTTTTGATCCCTCTTAAGACCAAGAAACAATCTTGTGGCCCAGGAACAGCTCCGCAACTATTCTGAATAAAGAAAAGACGACTGGCCAATGCATCATCTTTACAAATCAATGCCCCCATTACTACATCAGAATGTCCTCCCAGATACTTGGTAACAGAATGCATAACTAAGTCAGCACCTAAATCCAGTGGGTTTTGCAAATAAGGCGTTGCAAAAGTGTTGTCAACACCCAAAAGTACCTTATGTTTTTTAGCAACTATCGACATGGCTTTAATGTCAATAATATTAAGCATGGGGTTGGTTGGTGTTTCCACCCAAATCAATTTTGTTTTGTCATTAATTAATGCTTCAACTGCAGCAACCGATTGCATGTTTACAAAATGAAATTTGATGCCAAAATTCTCAAAAATCTTGGTAAAAAGTCTAAAGCTACCTCCGTATAAATCGTTGGTAGAAATAATCTCATCACCGGGGGCCATTAATTTCACAACAGCATCGATAGCGGCCATGCCACTAGCAAAACACAAGCCATACTTTCCATTTTCTAAGGCAGCAAGGTTTTTTTCTAAAGCCAATCGTGTTGGGTTCGATGTTCTAGAATATTCAAACCCTTTATGATCTCCTGGAGCCGCTTGTGCGTAGGTAGTTGTTTGGTAGATAGGAGTCATTACCGCTCCAGTAGTTGGATCTGGCTCTAGACCAGCATGAATTGCCTTAGTTCCGAATTTCATGGTATTTGGATATTGTGATTAAGGTGCATCTATTTAGAAGCCAAAGGTACTATTTTGGCATAATTGTCATTAACTTTGTCAGCGCTTTAGTACGCTGACTATGAAAAAGATTTACCATTTAAAAACTTGTTCCACCAATCAAAGAATTTTATCCGAATTAAATCTGGATGGAGTTGAATTGCAGGAGATTAAAACACAAGCTATTTCTGAAAAGCAATTGGAAGAAATGAGAACCATAGCAGGCTCTTACGAATCGTTGTTCAGCAGAAAAGCCATGAAATACAAGAGTCTTGGTTTAAAGGATAAAGACTTAAGCGAGGACGACTACAAGAAATACATTCTAGAAGAATATACCTTCTTAAAACGGCCTGTAGCTATTGTTGACGATCAGATCTTTATCGGGAATGCCAAAGCTCAGGTCGAGGCTTTAACAGAAACGCTCTCTTGAAAGCAAATTGGCCAGCGCATTTAGCGCTCTTTTTCGCAAATCTTATTTACGGTTTAAATTATACCATTGCCAAAGGTATTATGCCCGAATATATAGACCCGTCAGGGTTTATACTGTTGCGTGTATTGGGTGCAGCTATCCTTTTTTGGTTGACACAATTATTTCTGAAAACAGAAAAAATTCTTGCAAAAGACCATTTGCTCCTTGCTCTTTGTGCACTTTTTGGTGTGGCAACAAATCAACTTTTGTTTTTTAATGGGCTGAGTTTGACTACGCCCATCAATGCAGCCATCATCATGACCTCCAATCCTATTTTGGTGTTAATTATTGCCTCCATCATCATAAAAGAAAGGATTACCGTAACAAAAGCCATAGGAGTGTTGTTGGGTGCGGTAGGAGCTATCTTTTTAATATCAGCCAATACAGGTATCCAGTCTGATGCCCAAAACCCAGCTTTAGGAAACTTTATGGTTTTATTAAATGCAGCTTCTTATGGAGTGTATTTGGTTTTGGTGAAACCACTAATGGCAAAATACAGTCCATTAACGGTTATCAAATGGGTATTTACATATGGGTTGATCATGGTAATTCCTTTCGGGTTTGGTCAGTTTTCTGAAATCAACTGGGCAATGCCTAGTAATATTTGGTGGGGAATTGCCTTTGTAGTTGTTGGCACAACTTACTTGGCTTACCTGTTCAATATTTTCGCCCTAAAAAAAGTAAATCCAACTACAGTTAGTTTCTATATCTATCTTCAACCATTATTAGGTTCTTTGTTTGCCATTATTTTAGGAAAAGACCACTTGCAGATGCACATGATAATTGCAGCAGCATTGATATTTACGGGAGTTTACTTGGTAAGTAAGCCCAAAACTATAAAGGCTTAAGTATTTGTTACTTTTGCACAAATTATTAGAATTATGATTCACTCTATGACAGGGTTTGGGAAAGCTCAAACACAATTGGCTTCCAAAAAAGTAACGGTAGAAATCCGTTCGCTAAACAGCAAAGGATTGGACTTGTCTGTAAAAATGCCTGGCGTATACAGAGAGAAAGAATTGGAACTGAGAAAATACCTTGCCACAAGAATTGTTAGAGGTAAGGCAGAACTCAGCATTTACATCGAGAACACTGGGGTGGAACAAAATTTTATTGTCAACCAACCTTTGGTAGAGTCTTATATAGACAGCTTAAAAGCAATGAGCCCAGAAGCTGATAAAACTGAATTGCTGTCTATGGCGATGCGTATGCCTGAGGTATTGCGTACCGAAAGAGATGAGATGGACCCAAAGGAATGGGAGCAAATTATTGCAGTAATTGACGAGGCCATCGAAAAGTTTCAAGAATTTAGATTGGAAGAAGGAAATATTTTGGAGCAAGAATTCTTGAAAGGTGTTTCTTCTATCGAAGAGCAAATGCAAGAAGTATTGAAATATGAAGGCGAAAGAATAGAAACGGTAAAAGAGCGAATCCAAGGCAACTTGGAGAAACTGAAGGTTGATAAGGATCAAAATAGGTTCGAGCAAGAGCTTATTTTCTATATCGAGAAGCTAGACATTACCGAAGAAAAAGTACGCCTTAAAGGACATTGCGATTACTTTAGAAAGACTGTTGAAAATCCAGAATCGAGCGGTAGAAAGTTGGGCTTTATTGGGCAAGAAATGGGAAGAGAAATAAATACCATGGGTTCTAAAGCCAATCATGCCGAGATACAGAAATGTGTGGTACTGATGAAAGATGAATTGGAGAAAATTAAAGAACAAATCTTAAATGTTCTGTAATGATGAGCACCCAAGGTAAACTGGTCATCTTTTCTGCACCTTCGGGATCTGGTAAAACCACTTTGATGCGTGCTATTATGGGGCGTGGATTGAATTTGGCTTTTTCAATTTCTGCCTGTACTAGAACACCAAGAGGGCAAGAGCTGCATGGGCAGGATTATTATTTTTTATCTGTAGCAGATTTTAAGCAGAAAATTGCTGAAGATGCCTTTTTGGAATACGAAGAGGTGTATAAAGACAATTTCTACGGCACATTGAAATCTGAAGTAGAGAGACTTTGGGCAGCTGGCAAGCATGTGATTTTTGATATTGATGTTGTGGGAGGTGTAAACCTAAAGCAACAGTTTGGCGAAAAGGCGCTTTCTGTTTTTGTGCAAGCACCTTCGGTTGCTGTATTAAAAGAAAGATTGATTTCTAGAAACACCGACTCTGAAGAAGCTTTGCAAGTTCGCTTGGCAAAGGCAGAAGAGGAAATGACCTTTGCTCAAAAGTTTGATGCGGTAGTAGTGAATGACGATTTAGACAAGGCCAAAGACGAAACTTACCATTTGGTTGCTAATTTTTTGAATGCATGAAAGAAGTAGGCCTATATTTTGGAACCTTTAATCCCATACATAGTGGGCATTTGATGTTGGCTACCTATATGGTAAATGCTACAGCTATGGATAGTTTGTGGTTTGTTGTTACGCCTCAAAATCCCGACAAAAAGAATCAGAACTTATTAGAAGACCATCACCGTTTAGAAATGGTGCACCGTGCACTTGAAGGTTTTGATAAGCTAAAAGTTACGGACATTGAGTTTGGTTTAAAAAAGCCCAATTACACCGTTGACACTTTGGTGCGATTGCGAGAGAAATACCCAGAAACAAAGTTTTCTTTAATTATTGGAGAGGATAATTTATATGGCTTTCACAAGTGGAAAAACCATGATGAAATATTAAAATACCATACGCTGTACGTCTATCCTAGGCACACCGATGTGTTATTAAAGGAAACGTCTGTGCCGCATGTTTTAGTAAAAGCTCCTAGAATAGAATTGTCTTCCAGCTTTATTCGAAATACTATTAAAGAGAATTTGGAGTGTAGACCATTCTTACCAGGAGCGGTGTTTCAGTATATCGATGAAATGAATTTTTACAGGTAAATCAAGATATTAATAAGCATAAAAAATCCCGTTTTGGCCAAGCCGAAACGGGATTTTTTTATGGAGATGTTCAGCAATTAAGCAGGAACAATTTCTTTTAAGATAGATTCGAAAATAAGCGCACCATCGGTGTTGCCCAATTCACTGTCTGCCGCTCTTTCTGGGTGTGGCATCATACCAAATACGTTCTTGCCAACATTACATACACCTGCAATGTTTTCCATAGACCCGTTAGGGTTTACATTATTGCTAAGCTTACCATCAGCATCAGAATATCGAAAAATGATTTGATCGTTATCTTTCAGCTTTTGAAGACCCGCCTTGTCAATAAAGTATTTCCCTTCGCCATGCGCAATAGGAATCTGTAATGCTTTGTTTGGATCTAGGTTTTTGCTGATAGCAGCCGTTTTGCTTTGAGGTAACAAGTGTACATTCTTACAAATAAATTTGTGGCTGTTGTTGTGCATCAAAGCACCAGGAAGTAAACCAGCTTCGCAAAGAATCTGGAAACCATTACAAACGCCCAATACATACCCCCCATTTTTTGCAAAAGCAACCACGTTTTCCATAATTGGAGAGAAACGAGAAATTGCTCCAGATCTTAGGTAGTCACCATAAGAGAAACCTCCAGGTAACACCAAGAAATCGCAACCTTGTAGGTCCGTGTCTTTGTGCCATAAACTAACAACTTCTTGACCTAACTTCTCGCGAAGTGTGTAGATCATGTCGGCATCACAGTTGGAGCCAGGAAAAACGATTACACCAAATTTCATATCAACAATTTAAATGGTTCTATTGGGCTGCAAAATTAGCAAAAATCCCCTATTGACTAGGTATCAAATCAGGTTAATAATTAGAAGACCAAAGTAGCAACATAGCATGATGTCCGAAACCCATTTTTTACGCTTCTGTATAAAGAAATCGGTAAACATAAAAGTAATAGCTGGACACAGTAATATTAGGTGTTGGGCCAAAGATTGATCAGTAAGAAAGGCACCTGTAACTGTAATAAGCACCAAGCCCATAATCAGTAAGTAGGCCTTACGTTGTTTGATGCTCCTATCGGCTAAGCCTCTTAGAATATTGAATGCTCCCATCAAGCCAAACAAGGTGATACCAGTCCAAAAACTAATTTCTTGCCAAGTGAAGGAAGTTATATTTGGTATGGAAAAAGAAAACATATTTGGGAATTTACAGTCCCAAAACCATGAAAATTGGTCTTGCCAGAAAAGATACACGCTGTAGAATAAGTAAGGTGTGATTATGCCAAAAATGCTAATAATAATATGTCTTGGAAAGGCGATTTTATATACCCAAAGCGCCAATGGAATTAAGAAAACAAACAATAAAATTGGCAGATAAAAAAGGCTGCCAATCCCCAAGAGAAGTGCCGCATCATACACCAAGGCATAATTTTTTTCTACTTGATACAAGTAAAATAGCTTGCGTAAAACGATTGTTAAAACAGAAAGGCCGATAATGGCTGAGCCAAATTCACCTTGATTAAAAACAACAGGAGTTAAACTTAAATAGAAGAATAAAGAAAGGTAATTGCTTTGTTCTGATACCACCTGATGGTAAGCCGAACGCAGTATTGTTACACTTTGAGCAAGTATTAAGGCAAAGCCAATTGCATAAAACCAAATTGGATTTGAAAACAATACGCTCATATCAATCAGGCTCCATTTATGGAACGCTTGGTTGGAAACAGGAAGCTCCTGGAGGGTTAAAAAAACCTCGATTCCGAAGATGAGAAACAAGGCAATAATTGCCATTGTTTTTTTCGATTTGAAAAAGTTTATCAGCATATAATAAAATCGCTATTTTTGCTGCGAGCAAATTCAGAAAATATTACGTTATGAACGAATTTTGGTACGGAGTTTCCGACTTCTTTAAAGCAACTTTTGAAATTTTACCAAAACTAGGCAATATGCCTAATGTATTGTTAAGTATTG
This sequence comes from Flavobacteriales bacterium, assembly GCA_047625765.1. Taxonomy (GTDB): domain Bacteria; phylum Bacteroidota; class Bacteroidia; order Flavobacteriales; family JBLHRE01; genus JBLHRE01. The sequence continues at coordinate 4,011 of JBLHRE010000014.1, read as the reverse complement.
TAGGCTTTGTTGCACTATCTTATTGGGTGGCGCAACTGATAAAACATAAGAGAGCTGGAGAGGCATAGTCTTTCCCTTCGCTTTAGAAAATTAAAAAGGGTCTTTTATCAGTTTAGCTGATATAGGACCCTTTTTGTGTTTTATACGTTTCCTTTACCTCAAATCGAAACCAAGATCTTTACGGAAATACATCTTTTCGAAAGAGATTTCTTTTACAGATTGGTAAGACTGTGTTAAGGCATCTTCCCAAGTATTGCCAAAAGAAGTTACTGCCAAAACACGACCTCCACTTGTTACAACAGCGCCCTCTTTGGTGCTTGTTCCTGCATGGAAAACGGTAGAGTATTTAACGTTTTCAAGGCCAAAAATTTCTTTGCCTTTTTCATACCCTTCAGGATAACCACCAGAAACCATCATTAATGTTGCCGCAGATCTTGGGTCAACTTCAAATTCTTTTGAAGCTAAAGTGTTGTTGCCAACGCCCTCGAATAAATCCAATAGGTCTGAGCTAATTCTAGGGATAACCACTTCCGTTTCAGGATCGCCCATTCTAACATTGTATTCAACAACAAAAGGATCGCCACCAACATTCATCAAACCAATAAATAAGAAACCTTTGTAAGGAATGCCGTCTTTTTTCAAACCATTGATAGAAGGTTTAACAACACGCTCCTCAACCTTATCTAAAAAGTCTTTGCTAGCAAAAGGAACCGGAGAAATAGCACCCATTCCACCCGTATTCAATCCAGTATCGCCTTCACCAATTCGTTTGTAATCTTTTGCAGAAGGAAGAATTTTGTACGATTCGCCATCGGTTAATACAAAAACAGACAATTCTATTCCGTCTAAGAATTCTTCGATAACCACTTTGCTACTCGCATCTCCAAATTTAGCATCCGCCAACATCTCTGTCAACTCTTGCTTGGCTGCATTTAATTCTGTAGGAATAACAACTCCTTTACCAGCAGCTAAACCATCTGCTTTTAAAACAAACGGAGGACTTAATGTTTCTAAAAAAGCTTTCCCTTCTTCCAATGTATCTTTGGTAAAACTCTGGTAAGCAGCTGTAGGAATAGTATGACGCATCATAAATTCTTTCGAAAACTCTTTACTGCCTTCCAATTGCGCACCATGTTTTTGTGGGCCAATTACAGGAATAGATTTTAAGGCAGCATCTGCCAAAAAGAAATCGTGGATCCCATTTACCAAAGGATCTTCTGGTCCAACAACCACCATATTTACACCTTTGTCGAGTACAAATGTTTTGATACCTTCGAAATCGTTTACGTTTAATGCAACATTTTCGCCAACAGCAGCAGTACCTGCATTACCAGGAGCAATAAACAATTTGTTAAGTCTAGGGCTTTTAGAAAGTTTCCAAGCAAAAGCATGTTCGCGACCACCAGAGCCTAATACCAATATATTCATGATGTGAGAATTTCTTTTTTGAGGCTGCAAAGAAACAAAAATACTACGGCTTGATTGGCATAAGGTGTTAAGCGACAAAAAAAGTATCTTCACGATCCAAAATAAAATCAGAATGAAAAAATATTTGCTGGCAGCGTGTATGCTAAGCCTTAGTTTAAGCTGGGCGCAGGAAACATTTCCTGTAAATGGGATGCACGAAAAACCGGGAACCATTCATGCCTTTACCAATGCACATATTGTGCAAAATCATAAAGATGTGGTTGAGAATGGGACCTTAATTATCCAAGATGATAAAATTATTGGAGTAGGATCTGTTTTAAATATTCCTAAAGGAGCTATTGTACACGATGTAAAGGGGAAATATATCTATCCTTCTTTTATTGATTTGTATAGCGACTATGGCATGCCCGAAGTTAAACGCGCCAAATGGGACCCTAAACCCCAAGCAACTTCGAATACCGAAGGTGCCTATGCATGGAATCAGGCTTTGAAGCCAGAATACAGTGCTGCCAATCATTTTATAAGTGATGATAAAAAGGCGAAAAAGCTTAGAGCTGCTGGTTTTGGAGTAGTGCTGAGTCACCATATGGACGGTATTGCAAGAGGAACAGGAGCCGTTGTTAGTTTGGCTGATGCTGTAGAGCAAAAGAGTTTGATTTCTGATAGAGCTGCGGCATTTTTTAGTTTCAAGAAAGGTTCGTCAAGACAACAATATCCAAGTTCCTTGATGGGGTCGATTGCCTTACTAAGGCAAACAGGCTATGATGCTGATTGGTACAAACATCAAAAAAATGTTACCGAGAAAAATCTATCGCTTGAAGCTTGGAACAGGAACGAGGATTTGCCGCAGATTTTTGAAGCAGGCGATTATTTGAGCAGTCTACGTGCAGATAAGATTGGCGATGAATTTGCCAAGCAGTTTATTTTTATTGGATCGGGTGATGAGTATAAGAGAGCGAAAGATGTATTCAATCTTTACGGCTCGTTTGTTTTGCCTCTTGATTTTCCTAAAGCCTATGATGTAGAAGACCCATGGGATGCTGACTTGGTGAGCTTAGAGAGCATGAAGCATTGGGAAATGGCGCCTTACAATCCTGCAATATTAGACAAGAGGAAGGTTGAATTTACGTTTACAGCTAAGGGGAATAAACATTTTCTAAAGCATTTAAGGTTGGCTGTAGAAAAAGGCTTGTCTAAAGAAACAGCGCTAAAAGCCTTGACTATTACGCCAGCCAAATTATTGCAGATGGAGGACCAATTGGGATCGATTGCCAAAGGTAAAATGGCCAATTTTATTCTTTGTTCTGGAGACTTGTTCGATGATAAATTCGAGATTTATGAAAATTGGGTGCAAGGGAAATCACATACTGTAAAAGATTTTGATGCTATAAATATTGCTGGAGATTACGACTTGCAATTAGACTCGATTGTTGCTTTGAATATCAAAGGCGAAGGAAGTGCCCCTAAAGCAAAAATTGTAATCAACGACAGTACAAATATTGAGGTGAGTCTTAAAGTTGATGGTAATTTAATGAGCTTTAATTTCTACGAAAAAGAGACAGGCAACTGGACCTTTACAGGATATAAAGCAGATAGTATTTGGAAAGGAACAGGTTCTAATCCAGCAGGAGAACAGGTAGCATGGTCTTTGCGTAAAAAGGAGCCAGCAGCAGCTGAGGCGGAAAAAGAAGAAACCGTAGAAACAAAAGAGAAAAAGAGAAAGAAAGACAGAGCGGCATTGCCAAAGGTGAGTTACCCTAGTATGGCCTATGGCTGGACTGAAGCACCAAAAGAAGCGGCTGTTGTTTTTAGAAATGCCACCGTCTGGACCAACGAGGAAGAAGGTATTTTGACAGAAACGGATGTTGCAATTTCGAGAGGACAGATTATTGCTATTGGCGAAAACCTTAATCCTAGCGAAGTCTTTTTAAAGTGGAAAGGCAGTGTAGATGAGGTAGACGCAACAGGAATGCATATTACTTCTGGAATTATCGATGAGCATTCGCACATTGCCATTAGCAAAGGCGTTAACGAAGGATCGCAAGCTGTTACTGCAGAGGTAAGTATTGCAGATGTTATTAATTCTGACGATGTAAATATTTACAGGCAATTGGCAGGTGGTGTTACTGCTGCGCAATTGTTACACGGTTCTGCTAATCCTATTGGAGGCCAATCGGGGATTATAAAACTAAGATGGGGGAATACCCCAGAGGATATGAAATTTAAGGAGGCTCCGGGGTTTATAAAATTTGCATTGGGCGAAAATGTAAAACAATCCAATTGGGGAGATTTCAACACCATCCGTTATCCCCAAACCAGAATGGGTGTAGAGCAAATTTATTACGACAACTTTATTAGAGCCAAAGAGTATGAACAAGATTGGAAAAAATGGGGAAGCTTAGGCTTGAGAAAACGCCACAGCGCAAATCCACCAAGAAGAGATTTAGAATTGCAAATTTTGGTGGAAATTCTAAACCAAAAACGCTTTGTGACCTGTCACTCTTACATTCAGTCCGAAATAAATATGTTGATGCATGTAGCCGATTCAATGGGCTTTAGAATGAACACTTTTACACACATTTT
>JBLHRE010000013.1:0-21313 GCA_047625765.1 Flavobacteriales bacterium | reverse complement strand
ACAGTGACCCAATCGAAACTATTCTTACCATAAAATTTGACGATTATCCTAGCGAAAGCTCTTGGTCTATTTTTGATCAAAATGACAACTCTATTGTTATTCCAAGTGCAGGCAGCGGCAATAACAGCCAAACAATTTCGATTCCACTTTGCACCTACCAAGGCTGCTTTACAATTAGGTTCAACGATAGTTTTGGTGATGGAATTTGCTGTGAAGAAGGCAATGGATACTTTATGATCACCCAGGGTTCTGACACCTTGGTTTACGATGCAAGCTTTAGCGGAAGCTCTATTATTTATGACTTTTGCGTATTCCCTTTAGGCATTGAAGAGACCAATTTCAATGGTTTCGGTATATATCCTAACCCGTCAAACGGTATGGTAAACATCAAAGGACTAGATGCCCAAGACATTCAAAACATAGCCGTTTATGATTTAAAGGGTGCATTGATTGCACAACCAAAAGCTGCACTGCAATTGAATTTAAAAAATCTACACGAGGGTGTGTATTTCATGAAGATTCAAACTACTCAAGGTTCAACTTCGAGTAAGTTTGTAGTACTTCCTTAATTTTATAAAAGTTAATTAAAAGGCCATCTTTCGAAAGATCGATGGCCTTTTTTATGCTGATGAACACAAAAAAAAACATATTGTTCTGCTGTTTAAACTGGGGCCTCGGTCACGCCTCCAGATGTACGCCTATGATTCAGAATTTTAGCGCAACCCATTCAGTAAGTATCGCTTCTTCTGGACTTGCTGGCGAATTACTACAAAAGAACTTTCCGGAGCTTAACTATTTCAAACTTCCAGATTATAAAATTCAATACAGCGAAAATTATTTCTCTATTGGCATGGTTCAGCAGATTCCCCGCATTATTAGCACCATTAAAAAAGAGAGAAAACTGATTGCTGAAATCCAGCTCAATGAACAATTTGATGTTATCATTAGCGATAGCAGATTAGGATGTTGGCTTCCTAAAATAAAATCGATTTACCTCTGTCACCAATTAAACATTCAGGGAATTCCATTCGGGAATTTGGCTAGCAAATTGCACCACAAGGCTATCCGGAAATTCACTGAAATATGGGTGCCTGATACCGAGGGAGAAAAGAATTTATCTGGGGCACTTTCAAGCTCAAAAAACAGAAAGATTAAACGTATTGGCTGGTTAAGTCAGTTCGAAGGTGCTGCAAATATCAAAGGAACAAGCGCAGGGAAAACACTTGCTATAATTTCTGGTCCTGAGCCTCACAGAACGTCCTTTGAAAAGCAATTGTTAGAAATTCAGAAATCTCTACCTATTACAATAATTGGGGGCACTGATGCAACAAAAAACACTAAAAACTATATTGCTTTCGCTGATAGAGACCAATTATGGACTGAAATTCAAAAGGCTGATCTAATCATCTCTAGAGCTGGGTATACCACATTAATGGATCTGGTATGCTTAAATAAGAAAGCAATTCTAATTCCAACTCCAGGGCAAACGGAACAAGAATATCTTGTAACATATAATCGACATTTAAAAGGAATCCGATTTATGCCACAAAATAAATTAAGTGCGGAAAGAATAAAAGAGATGAAAGAAATTACTAGTGAGGATGCTGTAGCATTTCTAGCCCCAAACTGGGCTAAATTGCTTGTCGAATTATAAGGCCTTTGCTAAAGTAAATGAGAAGACAGAACCTTCATTTATGGTGCTGCGGACATGAATGTTTTGCTCGTGTGCTTCAATAATATGTTTTACAATTGATAGTCCTAAACCAGAACCTCCTTGTTGTCTTGACCGACCTTTATCTGCCCTGTAGAATCGTTCGAATACTCGCGGCAAGCTGTTCTCTTCAATTCCTATTCCATCATCTGCTACTTCTACCAAAACATTGGCATCAATATCATAAACATTAACACTAACCTCTCCTTCTTCTTTTCCATATTTGATAGCGTTTACAACAAGGTTTTCTATTACTTGGCGAACCCTTTTCCTATCTGCATGCACCATTACAACCTTACCAACTTGAGAGTCGTATTTCAATTTTATACTTCTCTTTTCTGCTTTAAACTCTAAAGCTTCATGGGTTTCTCCTACAAGTGCTAACAAATCAAATTTGCTCTTATCCAATTCTATACTGTCGGTTTCTAAGAGAGAGATCGTTTCTAAATCCTCTACCAAATCAATCATCCTATCTACAGAATTCATGGTTCTTCCCAAGTATTTCAAATTGTAATTTTCATCATACAAAGCGCCATCCATAAGAGTCATTACATATCCTTGAATATTGAAGATGGGAGTTTTCAACTCATGTGAAACATTACCAATAAACTCGCGTCTAAAATTCTCTTGCAGCTTAAAAGCTTCTAATTCATTCTTAGAATCAAGTACCCACTTCTCTACGCTAGTATTAATCTCTTCAAGGTTTTTAGGCACTTTAGAGGTGATAGATTTATTGCTTTGAATTAACTGATAAATTAAGCGTACTTTTTCTTGCACAAATTTATTTAAGACGAAATCAATGACATATCCACCCAAAATAAAAACTAAAAAAGCAGTACTAAGTACTGTTATTACATCTATGCTTGAATGTCTCAACAATTGAATTATAACCAACAGGATACAAAGTACGACTGCAAAAATAGCAGATGCTCCAAAAGCGATATTTCTATTGGTGTTCTTCACTATTCTCCAAATTTATAACCCACACCTTTTATTGTTGTGATGTATTCATCGCCCAATTTCTCTCTTAACTTTCTAACATGAACATCAATTGTTCTTCCTCCTACAACAACTTCATTTCCCCAGATTTTATCCATGATTTCATCTCGCCCAAAAACTCGCCCAGGTTTCTCAGCCAAAAGGCAAAGCAATTCAAATTCCTTTCGTGGAAGCACTATTGATTCACCACCTCTCCTTACTTGATATTGTTCTCTGTCAATAGATAAATCTCCTGCAACAATAATTGTTGACTCTTCTTCCACAATGGCTGACCTTCTTAATAAAGCTTCGACACGTTTCACCAAAAGCCTGGGTTTAATAGGTTTCGATATGTAATCGTCTGCCCCAGCATCGAACCCAGCAATTTGAGAATAGTCTTCACCTCTAGCAGTTAAGAACACAATCAATGCATTCTTTGCTTCAGGCATTTCTCGCATTAAGGTACAAGTCTCCATCCCGTCCATCTCTGGCATCATCACATCTAAGATAATAAGGTCGAATGAATGCTTTTTCACCAATTCAATTCCTTCTTTGCCATTCAATGCTTTCTTTACACTATAGCCTTCACGCTCCAAATTATACCCAACAAACTCTAGGATATCCTCTTCATCGTCTATTAATAGAATACTGCTGTTCTGACTCATGATTAATTAATTTTGTCGCAAAATTAAGGGTTAATATAAAGTAATTTACTCGCTTAACTTAAACTTAATATAGATTACAATTTGCTAACCTTGCGACCGTAATCTTAACCTTTACTTAACTCTCTACCTCACATTATAGGCTTCATTTGCAAAAATTAATAAGCAATGAATCAGATATTTAGCCTCTTAGCAATTATCCTTTTTAGCTTTAACGTTGTCGTACAAGCAGAAGGAGAAGGTCAAGGCTCTTTAACCGGAACGGTTCAAGATCAAACCAATCAAGAAACAATTCCGTTTGCAAATGTAATTGTATCGGGAACGAATATAGGTGTAACCACAGATTTTGATGGCAAATATGAACTTAATCTTGAGGCAGGAACTTACACAATTATCATTAGTTATATTGGATACAAAACAGATACTATTGCTAACATAGAGGTTATTACTGGACAAACCGTTGAACTTACGCACAAGATAAGTGTAGATAGCCAAGTCTTAGAATCTATTGATTTAGTGGTAAAGCAAGATCGCGAAAGCGAAACAGCTCTTCTGGTAACGGCACGTAAATCTACAGAAATTGTTCAAAATATTGGAGCTCAAGAGCTGAGTAGAAAAGGAATCAGTACCGTTGCTGATGGTCTTAAAAAAGTGTCTGGTATTTCTACCGTATCCTCCAAATTTGTTGTTGTAAGAGGTTTAGGAGATAGGTATAATGCTGCGCTTCTTAACGGCTTACCCGTACCTTCTACAAATCCCGACATGAAAGTTCCTGAATTGGATCTTTTCCCAACCAACATCGTAAGCAACATTAAGGTTACAAAGACTTTCTCATCGCAATATTATGGCGATTACTCGGGAGGAATTATAGACATTCAAACCAAGTCTTATAGCGAAAACCCTGAGTTAAAAGTTTCTATTGGTTCTGGTTTCAACAGCCAGACTATTGGCCGCAATGTAACTAGTTATAACGGTGGTAGATTCGATTATTTTGGATTTGACGATGGCACTCGAACAACTCCAAATATTGGTTCAAAAAATTCTGAAACCGGAATTATTCAGTTCAATAATTTATTGAATCCAATCTCGAAGGTGAGCGGACCGAATAGCAGTTTCAATATTTCTAAAGGGAACTGTAAATTATACGAGAACGGTAGCAAATTTGGGTATTTGATGTCTTTGTCTCATTCACAGGACGCAAAATATACAGAAGGAAACATTCGTGTCATCAACAAACAAAATGATGTGAAGCTCGATTACGAGTTCGAAAATTTTGAACAGAGCACCAACTCATCGGCCTTGGCCACTTTATACTTTGCACCCAACACTCAATCAGCATACAAATATACTTTTGTTGGTGTAAACACTTCTTCTGATGCTACTAGAGAAATTAGAGGAAATCATTTCGATTACCCTTCTAATATCTATTCGAGAAGAAATACATTCCAGCGAAACACCTTGTATTTGCAACAACTTTCTGGAACCTATGACCTTGAAAAAGCCAATGCCAATTGGGCTGTGGGATACTCTGTTGCCGAAAATAGCACTCCAGACAGAAATCAATTGGTATACTTATACGAAGATGGAGCAGCCGACAATGAATACATTTTCAATGCAAAAGATAGATTGGAAAACCACCGCTTCAGCAGTGAATTGACAGAAAAAGAACTCTCTGGATTAGCGAACATAAAATACTACCTTAATGGCTCTAAAATCGATAAAGAAAAGGCATTTATTGATTTTGGAATACAAGGAAAGTATAAAGTTAGAAACTTCGATTACACTCAGTTTTTATACGATCTATCAAATTTCGGAACTTATTATGCTGCAGTTGATTACAATAACCCTGATCAATATCTAAATGATATGAATGCAGAACGCGGTGCCATTTCAATTGAAGAAGTAAGCAACCCAGCATCTGCGTACAGAGCAGATTTAATGGTAATAGCGGGGCATGCTAACGCCAGTGTTTGGTTTGGCCCGAGATTACAACTCTTACCCGGTTTACGTTCAGAATATGCGATTCAGAATATTACTTATAAAAATCAAGTACAGCCAAGTATAAATGAAGTTAATAGTCTAAATAGCTTAGCTATATTACCTCATTTAGGTTTGCGATTTAATGCTACCGAAAAAACGGTCTTTAGATTCGCGAGTAGCAAAACTATCTCTAGACCCGGTTTTAAGGAGGTTGCACCTTTCGAGTATACAGAAGTATTTGCAGGAACCAAAACAAAGGGTAACCCAGAACTGCAAAACGGACAAAATTACAATGCCGATTTGAAAATGGAATTCTATCCAAACCCTAGCGAACTGATTAGTGTTGCGGTATTTGGAAAATACCTTGACAATCCTATCGAAAAGAATATGTTGGCAACTGCATCAGGTCAGTTGCAATCTTTTCAGAATGCAGACTTTGGAATGGTTGCAGGAATAGAATTGGAATACAACAAAAAGCTTGCTACCATTTTCAAAAAAGGAATATTAAAGGACATGACTGTTGGCTTTAATGCTTCGATATTACATTCTAATGTCCAGGTAAACGATGACGGGAATGCTTCTAATCTTGTCACCAACAAAACACACTCTTTACAAGGCGCATCACCCGTATTATTAAATGTTGACTTAAGTTATAACCCAGGAGATAAAGGAATTGTAACGGTAGCATACAACTGGTTTGGCGATCGCTTATCAGCTATTGGCATCCAAGGTTTGGGAGACATTTACGAGCAATCTTTCGGAAGTTTAAATCTTATTGGAAGCTATAACATAAGCGATAAACTAAAAGCATCGGCTAAAGTTAAAAACTTGCTGAATCCTGTTATAGAAACCGTACAATACAACGAAGGTGTTCCTTTCACCACAAACAGCTTTAAAAAAGGGCTAGACGGGTCTATAAGTCTGACTTTCATGTTCTAATACTGACTCAAACTATAATTAAGGCTGACTCTTTTTATTCGAGTTAGCCTTTCTTGTTTTACCTTAACATCAGCTGCTTTTTCATTACATACACTTAACATAAAAACCGCAAGTATTTATAACATGGTAAACTGTACTTAACATTTAGATAACCTTACTGCCGTACGTTTGTATCAAACAAAAAGTAAAAAACAAAACGATTAAAATTATTTCAAGATGAAATTAAAGTATTCAAAATTGACTGTTTTCTTATTAAGTGTATCACTTGGATTTGTAGGTTGTAAAGAAAAAGAAGATCCAATAACAGAAGACAAACTGTACACCATCTCTACCGATGGTAATACAAAAACAATAACAGGGACTGTTAACGAGGACCTAACTTTAGAAAACGATTATACCTGGAAACTTTCAGGAGGAATTTTTGTTGCAGACGGATCTACATTAACGGTAGAAGAAGGAACAATAATTAAATCTGCTGCAGACGGAACAATAGCCTTTTTAGCAGTACAAAGAGGAGGTAAGATAAGTGCAAACGGAACAGCGTCTAATCCAATTGTATTTACCTCTGGAGAAGCGAATCCTTCTTCGGGAGATTGGGGTGGAATTATTGTAAACGGTAATGCTCCTATCAACACTGGTGCAACTGCAGAAGGTGAAGGTGGAACAGGTATTTACGGTGGTACAAACGCTAGCGATAACTCTGGTGTTATCCGTTATGTAAGGGTAGAATATGCTGGTAAGATATTGGGAACAGACAACGAATTAAATGGCTTCTCTTTTAATGGTGTTGGATCTGGAACTACTGTAGAATATGTACAAGCATACAATGGCTCTGATGATGGATTTGAATTTTTTGGAGGAACGGTGAATGTACGTTATGCTGTATCTTCCGGAAATGAAGATGATTCATTTGACTGGACACACGGTTGGTCAGGTAAAGGTCAATTTTGGGTGGTAAACCAATTTGCCACAGGAGGAGACAGAGGAATTGAAGCAGATAACAATGGAGACGATAATACAGCTGCTCCTTATTCTAACCCTACTTTATCTAACATCACTTTAATTGGATTGCAAGATTCTGATTCTGACAATACAGGAATGCGTTTGAGAGAAGGTACAAAAGGTAAAATTTACAATGCTATTGTTACTAATTTCCCTAAGAACGGTATTCGTGTATCAGATCCTATTACAACAGCTAATATGACGGCTGGAGACTTGATGGTAAGCAACTCCGTTTCTTTTAACAATGGAACAGACTGGAAAGATTGTGCGGAATTTGAAAACGATGCATCTAACAACTCTAACGCAGTGGCACTAAACGGTTTTGTAGGAACCACAACTGGAGGATTTGATGTAAGCACTTCTGATAACTGGTTTGTATCTACAAATTTTATTGGAGCTGTTGAAACTTCAAATGACTGGACTGCAGGTTGGATTAAGAACTAGTCCCTATACTATAACAATATCCGCGAGGGTAGCTTTCTTAAAGAAGGCTACCCTTTTTCTTGTACTAAGAAAAATAATCAAATGATTAAATCCAAGCTATAGAATAGTACGTAACTGAGGGGGCATTAGCGGTTCTCGTTAATGTCCTATTTGGTTAGTAGGGTTTTGGTTAGTCTGTTTAGGGAGCGCTTTGCGCTCCCTAAACGGTTTTATACATTTCTACTTGTCTCCTAATAGACTGTATAAGCAAGTTATAGCATAAAAAAAGCAGCCCGAAGGCTGCTTTGAAATGTTATTTAATGAAATATTATTTAGAATGCTTCACCACCTTGGCCTCTAAATAATAGATTAATTCTTCTCCAATGTTTTTAATTTGATCTCCTACTCGCTCCATTTTACGAACCGTAGCCAGTAGGTTTAAACTTTGTTTGATCTTTTTGTTGTCCGCCAAAATAGCCTCCTCTATCCTTCCTGGAGCTGCTTCTTTGATTTCATTCAAACCGGCATCCATTTGGAATACCTTTCTGGGTTGATTTTGGTCATCATTTTCCAAGCTATCATGTATTTTAGCCATCATATCGTCTGCGATAGCAAACATTTCTGGCAGCTGTAATTTCTGATATAGAGAAACATCCAAATCTTCTTCCCAATGCAAGATATATTCACACATATCCTTTGCATAGTCACCAATACGCTCCAGTTCTCTGTTCATCTTTAGAATAGATAGCACAAAACGAAAATCCGAAGCTAATGGCTGTTGTAAGGTTAATATTTCTTCACATACCCGATCAATATTCAATTCAAGAGCGTTCACTCTATCTTCAATCAAGATCACCTCTTGCGCCAAGGTAACATCACGGTCTTCGAAACTTTTACCAACCTTACCAATCTGCTTGCGCACGAGGCCTATCATCTCTAGGCCTAAAGTATGTAGCTTATTTATTTCAATGTCTTTTTGCATCATAATTTTAAATTTTAACCGAATCTACCAGTGATATAATTTTCTGTACGCTCTTTTTTAGGGTTTGTAAAAATTTCTTTGGTTGGCCCAAACTCAATCAATTCTCCCATATAAAAGAAAGCGGTATCATCACTAACACGTGTTGCCTGTTGCATGTTGTGTGTAACAATAACTATAGTGTACTGATTTTTTAATTCGTGGATTAACTCTTCTATTTTAGCTGTAGAAATAGGGTCTAGTGCCGAAGTCGGTTCATCCATTAAAATTACCGAAGGTTCTACTGCTAAGGTTCGTGCAATACAAACTCTCTGTTGCTGACCTCCCGAAACGGCTAAGGCTGATTTCTTCAAATCATCCTTTACTTCCTCCCAAAGTGCTACTTGTTTTAAGGAACGTACTACTCTTTCTTCGATAAAGGCTTTGTCAGTAATTCCTTGAATTTTTAAACCATAAGCAACATTCTCGAAAATCGTTTTCGGGAAAGGATTTGGCTTTTGAAATACCATACCAACTTCTTTTCTAAGCTCTTCTACTTTAACCCCTTTTCGGTATATGTTATTATTGTTTACGAGGATTTCTCCTTTCATAGAGAATCCATCCACATAATCATTCATTCTGTTAAAAACGCGTAGAAAAGTAGATTTACCACAACCAGAAGGCCCAATAAATGCTGTAACCGCATTTTCCTTCATTTGAATATTCACATCCTTTAAGGCATGTAAAAAGCCGTAATGCACATCTACATTATGTGCTTCAATTTTATATCTCGTATTGTTCATAATCAATATTGTAAAGCAATTACCACTTAATTTTTTTCTGCCAACGGTGTCTGAAATACACCGCAATTCCGTTCATTGAAAATGTCACAAAAAGCAATACAATAATTGCAGCAGCAGCATTCACAGAAAAATCATGTTGCGGTCTCGATATCCAGTTAAAAATCTGAATAGGCATTACCGAAAATTCGTCAAAAGGAGTTTGAGGTGCAAATGGTACATAAGCTAAAGCTCCAATAACAATTAAAGGTGCTGTTTCTCCTACCGCTCTAGAAAGCGCTAAAATTACGCCTGTAAAGATACCCCCAAGAGATGCTGGTAATACCTGAAACCAAATGGTTTGCCATTTAGAAGCTCCCAAAGCAAAGGATGCTGTTCTGATGGTATCTGGCACAGCTTTAATAGATTCTCTCGTTGCAACTATAATAATTGGAAGAATCAGTAAGGACAATGTAAGTGCACCAGAAAGAACGCTTGCTCCAAGTCCTAGAATACGTACAAACAGTTCCAAACCCAGCAAACCATAAATAATAGAAGGTACACCTGCTAGGTTAGAGATATTAATCTCTAACAATCTACCAACACGATTTTTCTTTCCGTACTCTTCCAGGTATACTGCTGCTGCCACTCCCATTGGGAATGCGATGATTGCCGTTAATCCAAGTATCCACACACTCCCCATCAAGGCAGTCCAAATGCCTGCTTTTGCAGCACTTCGTGATGGTAGGCTCGTTAAAAAGTTCCAATCCAATCTTCCTAAACCATCGTATAAAATTTTCCCAAGAAATACAGCAAGCAAGGCAATACAAATTGCAGTACAAAAGATTCCCCAATACTTAAAGGCTGCATCTTTAATGCGATTTACTTTAGCACTATTCATATCGTTGACTGTATTTCTTTTTCACCCAGAAACTAATATTGTTTAATAGGAATGTAAATGCAAAAAGCGTTAACCCTGCCGCAAAAATGGTTTTGTATTCCAAAGATCCATGAGGCACATCTCCCAAACTTACCTGTACAATATAAGCTGTAATTGTTTCTATAGGCACTGTTGGATCCAGAGTCAATCGCGGTTGCTGCCCTGCCGCAATAGCAACAATCATTGTTTCTCCAATGGCTCTAGAAATAGCCAAAATCACAGAAACAACTACGCCTGAAGAAGCGGCTGGCAATGTTACCTTAAATGACGTTTGAAGTTTGGTTGAGCCCAAGCCATAAGCTGCCTCTCTCAATGATTTTGGGACTGCAAACAAAGCATCCTCACTCATCGAAGAAATAAAAGGAATAATCATTATCCCCATTACGATACCTGCAGAGAGCGCATTAAATCCAGCAATACCAGGGAAAATACTTTGTAAAAAAGGTGTAACTACCATCAAAGCAAAAAAACCATAAACTACAGTAGGTACCGCAGCCAATAGCTCTAGCAATGGTTTTACAACTTTTCTTAATCCTTTTGGCGCATATTCATTTAGATAAATGGCAATAGACAGTCCTATAGGCAAAGCAACTGCAATAGCAATAAAAGAAGTTAATAAAGTACCCATCAACAATGGCATAATACCAAAGTGTTTTTGAGTAAATAATGGCGTCCATTCCGGGTCCGTTAGAAAATCCCATAACGAAACTTGCCTAAAGAAGTCCAAGCCTTCAAAAAACAAAACTGCTACAATTCCTATTGTTATTAACACTGTAGCAGCAGCCGCTAAGAACAATATGCGTTCTATAGATTTTTCTTTTTTCTTTCTCAAAACCAAGGTCTTTTACCCTAAAAAAGAGGTGCTCCTGGAGGAACATCCCTTGAAAGAATTAAGTGAAAATTATTTTATTGAAGCGAAGGCTTTGAATTCAGCTATCTCTGCAGCATATTCAGCATCTGTCATCGGAATGTATCCAACTTCTTTTGCCAAAGTACCTGCTTGATCCATGTAAAAAGAAACAAACGTTTGAACTTCTGGACGTGCCGCAGCAAGATTATTTACATAGATAAAAATTGGTCTTGAAAGCGGAGCATATACCCCTGTTTTAACAGTCTCTAATGTAGGCTTTACAGCACCCGTTCCATTATCAACTCCTATCAATTGCAACTTCTCTGCATTCTCTTGGAAATATGCCAATCCAAAGAAACCCAATGCGTATTTATCTGTTGCAATTCCTTGCACCAAAACATTATCATCTTCGGAAGCTGTAAAGTCACCTCTACTAGATCCACTCTTACCTACGATTGCATCAGTAAAGTAATCATATGTACCAGAAGCCACTCCAGGACCGAATAAATGGATTTCTTCGTTTGGCCATTCTGGACGAATCTGGTTCCATTTCATGATATTACCTTGTGCCGAAGGCTCCCAAATAATTTTCAATTCTGCAACAGTAATGTTTGTTAACCAGTCGTTAGCGGGATTTGAAACTACAGCCAAGCCATCGTAAGCAACAGAAAGCTCTACATAAGAAATGTTATTTTCTTGACACAATACTTTCTCTTTGTCTTTGATAGAACGTGAAGCATCATTGATATCTAATTCTCCTCTTGAAAATTTCTTAAAACCACCACCGGTTCCAGAAACACCCACAGTTACACGAACACCCGGCTCAACTACTCTAAACTCTTCAGCAACCGCTTCAGTAATGGGATAAACAGTACTTGAACCATCAATTGTAATGGATCCTGATAATTTGTTAGAACCTGCTTCTTTTGTTGCAGAACCACCACAAGCAACTAATAGTGCAGTTGCTCCAATTGCTAAACTTGCTAATACTTTATTTTTCATCTTCTTTAATTTTAACGTTGCAAACATCGGGTTCCAATGTTAAGCTAATGTAAAGTTCAGATTAAGAAAATTTGAAATCAGCGTATAGAAATTGTTAGCGGATTTGGAGGCTATATCCGACTCCCTTAACAGTTTGAATGGTGGACGCGCCTAGACTTCTCCTGATGCAACTAACATAAACATCTATCAATCTGTCAGATACATGTTTTGATTCATTCCAAATGGCCTTCTTTATTTCAGATCTTGAGAAAACCACCATAGGTCTGCTTGCCAAAACAGAGATGACTTCGAATTCTTTTTTAGAAAAACTATAGGATTCCGAATCCTTAATAACCAAGTGACGTTCCTTGTCTATAGATAATTTATTGGAAAGTGATTTTGTGAAACTCAAGCTTCTTCTCCACGCCAGTAATTTTGCTTTAAACAGTTGATTGGGCATTGGCAAGCGCATAAATTCGTCTACTCCTGTATTTAAGGCCGAGACCTCCACATACAAATCTAGGGCATTAGATAAGGTAATAACCTTGGTTTGTGCGGGATTATAGACCTGTCTTAAATGCCAACAAACCGACAAACCATCGTTCTCTGGATATTGCATTGAAATAAGCACCACTTGGGGAGTAGGTAAAGTTTCGGCTACCGCCTGCCATTCTTTTACATGCATTGTATTAACAAACCAGTCCATCCCATTACATATTGCAGAGAGATTATTGCTCAATTCTTTGTCTGATAATAGAATTAGTATAAATGGCTTCAAAGCAGGCTTGTTTATTTTCGCATTGCAAGAATAGCCTTCATGCTTTACCCCAATATTAAAGGTATGTTAAGCTTAGGTTACCTAAACAAAAAAAGGGTATCCGTTTAGCTGAGCCAAGCGGATACCCTTTAAAATAATGTTTAGGCCTTACTACAAGCCCAATTCTACCTGCAAACGAAACATTAAGTTATCGTCTCCCCCTTCGGTTTGTCTTAAAGTAATATCTGACTGTATTTTCAAATTATGACCAGAAATGTATCTAGACACACCCAAAGTGTACTCATTGTAATTTGCTCTTCCAGTAACATCTTCTGGATTAACCATAGTAACACGTCCAGCAAGTTCGATGTTGTTCTTGAATAAGTATCCAACTTGAGCACTAATACCATTTCCCGTATAATAATAACCTGTTACTATAGCTGCAGAAGTATCTGTCAAATATGCCGCAGGATCTGAAGCTGATTTATGAGCGAATTCTGTCATTACAGACCAACCATTGTACTTGTACATTGCATCTACAAAAACAGTTGACAAGTCAGTTGGAGTACTCATAGAGCTACCCAAATTTCCTCTTTGGTTTTGCGCTCCATTATTGAAATCGTAAGTAACACCTATAGACAATTTATGGTCTTTCTCACGCTTTAAATCAGAACCAAAATAATCTCCTTTGCTTGTAAAGTTTCCAAAAGGCAAAAACTCAACACGGCCTGTATATTCGAATCCATTTCTGTTTCCAGAAGTGATATTTCTTCCCTCTCCTTGAGAGATAGCGAATGCCTCGCGGATAACCATACCATTTACAGAGTGGTGGTTGTGCAATTGAATTCCTTGATCACGATCAATATTAAAACGAGAGTTTAGCTGAGAACGATCTACAAATTGTAAATTCTGAGAAGAAATTACACGCTCTCTGTTACCCGGTAGTTTTGTTTGACCAACCCAAACAGACATATTTTTGTAGAAGTTCCATTTTACAACTGCATCCAAAATCATTTTATCAGCATTATTTGTAAAACCATTTGCACCACCAAAATCACGGTTACTCAAACCAATCTCCATTTTGTACGTGATTTTTGGAGAAAAAGCAAAACCGCCAAATTTCAAACGAGCTCTTCTCGTAAAAAAGTTTGTGCTAATATCTCCATCCTGAAAATCACCATCAAGGTCTGCATCTGCAGTAAACAACTGCTGCATTCTAATATTAAACTTTACAGAAAAAGAAGAATCTGCAGCAACTGCATGTACAATTCCTTTTCCATGTTTACTGTCCATTCTGTCTTGTGCAAAGGCAGTGGTTCCAGTGATAAGTGCCAATACTAAAGCAATTTTTTTCATAATGTTCTGTTTTTTTCGGGCTGCAAATATGAGTAAGAATTTACCCACACTAAACCCTTACTTAACATATTTAACTATTTCTTAACATTAGAATATTGCCCTAAAACACAAGGCAATGCAGCCATTACCAGCCTTAACAGTATCTACAAGGGTATTTCTTTGGTTAATCGTGCTTTATAATTCCTTAACATTGCACCCATAAAGTCAATCAAACGATACAACCAGTTATGGAATTCGGAATTTTTGAAGCAGTAAAGCTTATCGGTGCCTTAGGATTTTTCATCTACGGGATGAAAGTGATGTCTGAAGGACTTCAACAAGTCGCAGGATCTAAAATGCGTCAGGTTTTAAAGGCAATGACAACCAATCGATTTACGGGTGTTGCCACAGGTTTCTTGATTACTGCAATTTTGCAGTCATCATCTGCAACAACAGTAATGACTGTTAGTTTTGTAAATGCAGGATTATTATCATTGATTGAATCTGCAGGAGTAATGATGGGAGCAAACATCGGAACAACTATTACGGGTTGGTTGGTTTCTTTGATTGGATTCAAATTGAAGATTGTTAACTACGCACTTCCAATTATTGCTATTGGTGCGCCAATGTTGTTTTCTTCTAAGCAAAACACAAAAAAATGGGGTGAAACTCTTATTGGTTTTGCCTTGTTATTCTTAGGATTGAGCGAATTGAAAGATGCTGTTCCAGATATCAAAGGAAACCCTGAAGTTTTGGCCTTCTTAAATGAATTTAGCGACCCAGGATTCTTTACACGATTGATGTTTGTTGGTGTTGGTACATTACTAACCGTAATTGTACAATCCTCATCAGCTGCAATGACTTTAACTATTGTTTTAACCACTCAGGGTTTACCTATAGAAATTGCAGCAGCAATGGTATTGGGTGAAAACATTGGAACAACAATTACCGCAGAATTAGCTTCACTTGTAGCCAATGTGCACGCAAAACGATCGGCTCGTATTCACTCTTTATTTAACATCATTGGTGTTTTCTGGATGATAATTCTGATGCCATATGTCATCGACTTATTGAATACCGTATTACCTGCACCGGAAGGACAGGATGCTAGCAAATTCGCCTTAGCAGCATTCCATACCACCTTTAACTTGTTAAACGTATTACTATGTATTGGTTTCGTGAAACAACTGACCAACTTTGCTATTAAAACCGTTAAATCTAAAGGTGAAATTGACGAAGAATTTAGATTAGAGCACATTGAAAGAGGTGTTTTCTCTACTCCTGAAATTTCTATTCTTGAAGCAAACAAAGAGGTTGTGAAGATGGGAGAAGTTTGTTACAAACTTTTTGGAATGGTAACTACCTTAAAAGACGAAACAGATAAGAAAGCATTTAATCTATTGCTAAAACGTATCCGCAAATACGAAGACATTACTGATAGAATGGAGATTGAAATTTCTGACTACCTCGCGAAAGCAGCAGAAGGAGAAATGTCGGAATCAGCATCTATTCGTGTAAGAAGTATGTTAAGTATTCTAAACGATTTGGAACGTGTTGGAGATATTTGTTACCAAATCTCTATCGGTTTAGACCGTAAAAGAGAGCAGAAATTATTCTTTACTCCTGAAAACAGAGAGAGCTTAAACGAGATTTTTGTTTTGGTTGAAAAGGCATCTGTTATGATGGTAGAAAACTTGAAGAAGCCAGAATCTGAAGTAAGTTTAGAAGCTGCTAAAAGTTTGGAAGACGACATTAACCAATGTAGAAATACTTTAAGAGAAGCACATTTAGTGAACCTTGAAAAAGGTGAATACAAAATTCAATTGGGTATGATTTACCATGACATCATCCACTCTATGGAGAAAATTGGTGATCACTTGATCAACGTAACAGAAGCGATTAAAGGGTTGAAATAATCCATTGCGCATCAAAATATGAAAAGGTCTCTGTTATGCAGAGACCTTTTTTTTGGCCTTAAAATATTAGGCATTGACACAGGCATTAACATTATAAAACGAGATTCCACTGCTTCCAATTAAAGTCCTTATTTTTGCCTCCAAATTCTTGAGCAAATAAAGGGATGAGACAAGTAGTAACTTCAGATTTTAAATTAGGAATTGTTGGCGGTGGTCAGCTAGGGAAAATGCTTATCCAAGCGGCTAGTAATTGGGATGTAACAACCCACATTTTAGATCCAGACCCAAACTGTTCTTCAGCAACTATCTGTACCAAATATGTAAACGGCAGTTTTAGAGATTACGATGCTGTATATCAATTTGGGCAAGAGGTAGACATGCTGACTTTTGAAATTGAGCATGTAAATGTTGAAGCTTTAAAAAAGCTAAAATCAGAAGGGAAAATCGTTCATCCCGATCCTGAAACTTTGGAAATTATCCAAGATAAAGGATTGCAAAAAGAATTCTACCAAGAACACAACATCCCTTCTTCTGCCTTCCGTTTACATCAGAATAAAGAAGAAATTCTTGCCTTGGTTGCATCCAAAGCATTGACATTTCCTTTTGTTCAGAAAGTAAGAAAAGAAGGTTACGATGGAAAAGGGGTTGCGGTAATCAAATCAGAAAAAGATTTAGAACGTCTTTTAGATGGCGCTTCGCTTACCGAAGATGCGGTGAGTATCGAAAAGGAAATTGCCATTATCGTGGCAAGAAACCCTCAAGGTGAAACCAACTGTTTCCCTGCAGTGGAAATGGAATTTCACCCTACCGCAAACTTGGTAGAGAAACTAATTTGCCCATCGGATCTCGATCCTAAAATTGCTGCTGAGGCAGAAGCATTAGCCGAAAATATTATCAATAATCTAGGAATGTCTGGAATTTTGGCCGTTGAAATGTTCATCGATAAAGAAGGTAAATTGTGGATCAATGAAGTCGCGCCAAGACCACATAACAGCGGACACCATACGATAGAAAGTTGCATTACATCGCAATACGAACAACACCTTAGAGCCATTATGGGATTCCCTTTAGGAAACACCATGATCAAGTTACCTTCGGTGATGATTAACCTTTTGGGAGAAGATGGCTACAAAGGAAAAGTGAAATATGAAGGCCTAAGTGAAAGTTTTGCACTAGGTGGAGTAAAAGTACATATCTACGGTAAAAAAGAAACCAAGCCATTTAGAAAGATGGGCCACGTTACCGTAATGGCAGCAACAGTTGAAGAGGCAAAACAAAAAGCCGATACAGTAAAAAACACATTAAAAGTAAAATCATGGTAAAGCCAATAGCATCTATCATAATGGGTTCAGATTCTGACCTTCCGATTATGAAACAAGCCGCTGAAATTTTTGAGCAATTCAATATTCCTTTCGAGATGACTATTGTTTCTGCACACAGAACACCTCAGCGTATGGTTGATTTTGCAGAGAATGCTCATAAACGCGGAATTGAAGTGGTAATTGCTGGCGCTGGTGGTGCTGCTCACTTACCTGGAATGGTTGCTTCTATTACTCCTATTCCAGTAATTGGAGTACCCATCAAGTCATCCAATTCTATTGATGGATGGGATTCTGTATTGTCTATTTTACAAATGCCTGGCGGAGTTCCTGTAGCAACTGTTGCATTGAACGGAGCAAAAAACGCAGGTCTTTTGGCGACACAAATTTTATCTGTAGGCAACAAAGACATTCAGAAACAAATGTTGGCTTACAAGCAAGACCTAAACGACCAAGTAATGGCGAAGGTTGAAAAAATGAACCGCTAAATTTTGGAAGACAAGACTCAAAATACCCAAGCAAACAATCCTTTACATGGTGTAAAGCTGGTTGAAATTATGGACAGACTAGTCGCGGTGTATGGCTGGGAGAGTATGGCAGACCATGTACCCATCAATTGTTTCAAAAGCAACCCCACTATTAAATCCAGTTTGAATTTTTTACGCAGAATGCCCTGGGCTAGAGAGAAGGTTGAACAATTATATCTTAAGTCACTCAAAAAGAAATAGAAAAAATCACAAGAGCAATCTTGGGATTTTTTTTGTGCTAATTCCATCAATAAAAAGCCCTGTTTCATTTTACATGAAACAGGGCTAATACAATCTTCTAAATGTCTTTCTAGAAGTAAAAGTTCAAAGAAATTTTAGAATAGGTGAAATTGAAGTTTCCTTTGTATTTAACTTCAAAAGTTTTCATTTCGAAATCATTGGTATCGTCATTGTACACTTCTTCTTCATAAGAATCAGAAGAAGAACCTGTAAATGCTCTTACCCCAAATTCACCTCCAATAGAAAAGTGATCGTCAAATTTGTATTCAGCGCCAAATCCACCTTCATAACCCCAAAGGCTTGTTTTAGAAACTTCATCGCTTACAAACTCATCTTCATCACCATCAAACTCAGCCTTAGCTGTTGCAAATGGCTTTGAAACACTTGCCAAAACGTAAGTATTTACTTTACTATCAGCATCATTTAAGAAATATTTTAAACCTAAACTTGGCGCATAGATTCTAAATCTCCCTTTATCCTCATAATTAGTCTCTTCAATTTGCTTTGTATCTGGATTATAATCAAAACCATTGTAAGAATACTTGTAAGATCCACCAACAGATTGGAATGCAAAAAATGGCATTAGTTTCGCATTGACTTTGTAGCCAACAAATGCACTATTCAATCCTAATCCAGTAGAAATACTAAAGGCCATTTGGGCATTAGAGTGCATAGAAAATAATGTTGCTACCGCGAAAGCAGCAAGGCAAAACTTCTTTTTCATAATTAATTGGGTTATTTATTTGTTATTAGTTTGGCGCGAATAACGTAAAAATTTTCAGTTATTCAACTGCAATTGTGGGTGTAACAACAATATTAGAGGCGTTTACAGAGCGATCTAACAACTGTAAATCGAAGATTAAAGAGTCTGAGCCTCTGTTCGTAATATTCATCTCAAGGCTTATTTCACCTTTCAGACTTTTGTTTTGTCCCGCAGGAGTTAATACCGGAATTTTAGAACTAAAATCTATCTGGTCAAGGGTATCTGTTAGCCCTCCTTTAATTTCGTAATAGTTCACTAGCAAGTTATTATCGGTAGTAGAATCTACTACCACGCCAATATCACCATCGCCATCGGTAAAAGAAATAGTTATTTCGCATAAGGTTGCTGGTTGCCACAAAATAGAATCCCAACCATCTACTATTTTATATCCTTCGTACTTAATTATAGGTTCCTCAGGGAAATTTCCCGACTTATCGCAAGCGGTCAATGCCAGTACTATGATTAATCCTATTTTTAAGGCCTGCTTAAGCATGTTATGAATATTAAGGATTTCAAAGATAGGATATTTCAAATCGCCTCAACAATTGAGTTCGAGGCTTTGTGTTTGGAATTGTTTCGCTTTCAAGCGTTACACAATACAGTGTACAAACGCTATATCGAACTTTTAAAGATAAAGGCTTCCGAAATTACTCATAGCAGCCAAATACCTTTTATGCCTATTTCCTTTTTCAAGGATTTTGAAATTAGATCAAACAAAGATCCAGTTACCCATACCTTTACTTCTAGCGGAACAAGTGGCATGAGTTTTAGTCAACATTTGGTTGCTGACATCAGTATTTATGAGCAAGGTTTTATTCAAGGCTTCGAGGCGTTTTACGGCCCAATCAAGAACTATTGTGTGCTCGCTTTACTTCCATCCTATTTAGAAAGACAGGGCTCTTCTTTGATCTATATGGCCGATAAGTTGATTCAGTTGAGCGGACACAAACAGGGTGGTTTTTACCTCAACGAATTTGAGGAACTAAATACCGTCTTGAAAAAATTAGAAGAGCAAAAACAAAAGACAATTTTACTTGGGGTGAGTTTTGGTTTACTTGACTTTTCGGAGGCTTTCCACCCAAAACTGGAGCATACCATTGTTATGGAAACGGGAGGAATGAAGGGACGCAGAAAGGAAATGATTCGTACCGAATTGCACGAAGCTTTGCAGCAGGCTTTTGGCTTAGAGCAAATACATTCAGAATATGGGATGACCGAATTATTGAGTCAGGCCTATTGCAGGCATGACCAAACCTTTGAAACGCCTCCATGGATGAAAGTTTACATAAGAGACACCACCGACCCTTTAAGCTTGGTTCCCGAAGGACATACCGGAGGAATTAATATTATCGACCTTGCCAATATTGAATCCTGCGCATTTATTGCCACACAGGATTTAGGTAAAAAAACAAAAAACGACCGATTTGAAGTTCTCGGTCGTTTTGATAATTCTGATATAAGAGGATGCAACCTCTTGATTCAATAAGTGTCTATTCGGCTATCAGTAAGAAATAATTTTTCTTCCCTTTTTGCACCAAAACATATTTGTCATTCAACAAGTCAGCCATACCAACCGTAGCTGCTTCTGCTACTTTATTTTTATTAACTGATACGGCATTGCTCTTTAACATACGTCTTGCTTCTCCTTTCGATGGAAAAACTTCTGTTCTATCCGCTAATAATTCAACAATATCCAATCCTTCGGTAAGTTCCGATTTCGCAAAAGTAAATTGAGGAACTCCTTCAAAAACACTCAACAAATCATCTTCAGAAATAGAACGCAAAGATGCTTCGGTAGATTTTCCAAACAAGATTTCAGAGGCAGCAACTGCTGCTTCGTAATCTTCTTTAGAATGCACACGGGTGGTAACATCCTCGCCCAATTTCTTTTGCAACAAACGCAAATGTGGCGCTTCGTTATGCTCTTTTTCTAAGGCTTCTATTTCGAGTTGATTTAATAAGGTAAAAATTCGGATGTAGTTTTTCGCATCATCATCAGAAGCATTCAACCAGTATTGGTAGAATTTATAGGGTGATGTTTTTGCCTTATCCAACCAAACATTGCCTCCTTCTGTTTTCCCAAACTTGGTTCCGTCTGCCTTTTTAATCAAAGGAGTGGTAATTGCATACGCTTCTCCCGCTTCTTTTCTTCTAATGAATTCAGTTCCTGTAACAATATTTCCCCATTGGTCGGACCCACCCAATTGCAATTTGCAGTTTTTGTGTTTCCATAAGTAGTAGAAATCATAGCCT
>JBLHRE010000012.1:0-23559 GCA_047625765.1 Flavobacteriales bacterium | reverse complement strand
ATATAAGGTTTGTCTTTTGCAACTCTAAGTTCTCTTACTTGCCTATATAATTCCTGTAGCCTCTGTTGAGACAGATTATAATTAATCTTATGGGTTGTTTCTTTAGGTAGGTATGCAGGCAGCTTATAAGATGGTATGTCTGCAGGACCAGAAAACACCGAATCTATTTCAGATCCTATTGCCATATCATACATCCCCCATTCTGGCTGAAATAAAATATGATCATTATAAATAACCGTACAATTACTAAAGCTTATCAAAATTGGATGACCGTATGTATCTCTTCTTATATTAAAGACATGGCCCTTAACCTTAATTCCTGACTCGAATTCCAACGTTGCGGCTTTTCCTTGAATAATACCATTTGCTTTTAATTGAGAAAGCGTCATCGTTTCTAAAGGCTGCTCTACATTATTCAATTTTCCCACAGGAGATCCAAAACCATCTGCATGATAATTTTTACCATGTCCAATAATCTCGCGATTAAAAAAGGCCAATGCCGAAGGCCCCGTTGTCTTTATATATATAGGTATTCCATTTTTCTCTATTACTTCGGTAAACACACCCGAGACTTGAATGCCTGAATTGTATTTACACGTTGCAATATTTTCCGATTCGATTACTTTATGAATCCCTTCCAACCCACCTGTTCTAAGTGCCATTGTATTTGCAAACTCTTCTAAGACTTCTCTTAAATGACGAAAATTTGGTGTCACGAACAATTGAGGCTGCATTTCTGTGATATCAAAAGGTACATCTGCTGCGCTAATATCGTATGGTAACTTCTTTACTTTATCTTTGAGGCATTCTACACTCTCTCCTATTGATGATAGTAATCCTGCTCCATATATCTTAGGATCATTCAATGATCCAATCAATCCATATTCTACTGTCCACCAATGCAGGTTTCTAATTCTTGACATTTCGGATGGTACTCCCATATCCGAATCAATGTCCAAAATTTTTGCTTCGGCTTTTTTGATTACTTCTGGGTCGGAATATGGATCTTCTTTTACAATTGAAAGATGCCTTATTGCTTCGAATAATTCATAATCCTTTTTTGAAGAGACCGCTTTTGATCCAATTTCACCGAATAGCCTTAAGTACTCCGAATAATCTGGATCAGAAATTATGGGTGCGTGACCGGCTGCTTCGTGAATAATGTCTGGAGCTGGCGTATATTCGATATGATTTATTTGTCTAATATCTGCTGCAATAACCAAAACGTTGTAAGCTTGAAACTCCATAAAAGCTGCGGGAGGGATAAATCCATCAACACAAACAGCTCCCCATCCAATATTACCCAAGATATTATTCATCTCTTGTAAATCTGGAATATTTTCAATTCCAATTCCCGTTTTTTCTAATCCAATGATATATGCCCCATGCGCCACCTTTTTTAGGTAGTCGAAATTTTGGCGCATAACATATCTCCACACGGCATGATCTAAGGCTGTGTAGTTTTCATAATCTTGTGCGACAACATATTGACTTAAGTGGGGAGGTAAGTCTTGAACCTGCTTATTTTTGAAATCGTTCATCCTAAAGATTCTTTCAACAATTATCCATTAAACTTAAAACAAAGAATTCTTTGTTTTAAAAATAGGAAGCCAAATGTAGCAAAATGTTAATAGTATAAATAAAAAAAGGACGCCTAAGCGTCCTTTTAAATTCTATAATTGGGTTTGATTACCCTAGCATACAAACTGGGTTCTCTAACATTTTCTTGAATGTTTGTAAAAATGCTGCTCCACTAGCTCCATCAACAACTCTATGATCGCAACTTAAAGTCACTTTCATTACATTACCTGGTACAACTGCTCCATTTTTAACAACCGGAATTTGTCGAATTCCTCCAATTGCCAAAATACATGCATCTGGCGGATTTACAATTGCAGTAAAATCCTCGATTCCAAACATTCCTAAATTTGAAATTGTGAATGTTGATCCTTCCCAATCTGCTGGCTGCAATTTTTTGTCTTTCGCTCTTTGTGCAAATTCCTTTACTTCAGTAGATATTTGACTCAAGGATTTTCCGTCTGCAAATCTTACCACCGGAACAAGAAGTCCATCTTCTACAGCAACTGCAACACCAATATTTACATGTTCGTTGTAACGGATTTTATCTTCTAACCAAGATGAGTTTACCGCTGGATTCTTTTTCAATGAAGCTGCAACGGCTTTTACTACAAAATCGTTGAACGAAATTTTCACATCGGCAATTTCATTTACAGCTTTTCTTGCCTCCATCACATTATCCATATCCACAGAAATGCTTAAATAGAAATGAGGAGCCGTAAATTTAGATTCGGAAAGTCGTTTAGCAATTATTTTTCTCATTTGACTTACCGGAACTTCGGTAAACTTTTCTTCACCAACAACAGCTTGTACGGTTGGACCCATTGCTGTTGGGTAGAAATTATCTACATCTCTCTTTACAATACGGCCTGCATCTCCTGAACCAGGAATTGCGGCTAAATTATAACCCTTATCATCTGCTAATTTTTTAGCAAGGGGCGATGCTTTTAATCTTCCATCAACTACTGGAGGAGCAACAGCTTGTGTTTGATTAGCCACAGGTTGCGGTGCCTTTTCTGCACTTTTAGCTGGGGCTGCAACGGGAGCATCCTTCTTAGTTTCAACAACTTCTTCTTTGGCAGGAGTAGCATCTTCTTTTAACAGCGTTTCTACATCTTCTCCTTTCTCTCCGAGAATGGCAAGAATAGAGTCTACTGGGGCCGCTCCTCCTTCGTTAACACCAATATGAAGTAAGACACCTTCTTGAAAAGACTCAAACTCCATAGTAGCTTTATCAGTTTCTATTTCCGCCAACAAATCTCCTTCTTCAACTGAATCTCCAACTTTTTTATGCCATTTCGCAACTACACCTTCGCTCATGGTGTCACTTAATCTGGGCATGCGAACAATTTCCGCCATAATATCTTATTTAATAGTCTAAGACTAATTACTCTATAATGAATGGATAATCTTTTTCTGCATAAACATTCTCATATAATGTATCAGCTTTAGGGAATGGAGATTCTTCAGCAAAATCAATACATTCCTTTACTTTATCCTTTACTCCTTTTTCTATCGCTTCTATTTCAGCATCTGTCGCCCACTTGTTGTCCTTAATTTTATTAAGGACTTGTGCTATTGGATCAACTTTTTGATACTCTGCCACCTCATCTTTTGTACGATACTTTTGCGCATCAGACATAGAATGTCCTTTGTAACGGTATGTTTTCATCTCCAACAAAGTAGGACCTTCCCCTTTTCTTGCCCTATCCACAGCCACTTTAGTTGCCTCGTAGACTGCTTCTGGATCCATTCCATCTACAGGCCCACAAGGCATCTCGTATCCTAATCCTAATTTCCAAATATCAGTATGGTTTGCTGAACGCTCTACAGAAGTTCCCATTGCATATCCATTGTTCTCTACAATAAATACCACCGGTAATTTCCACAACATAGCCATGTTCAGTGCTTCGTGGAATGCTCCTTGCCTAACGGCTCCATCACCCATGTAGCAAAGGTTTACTCCTCCAGTACCTCTATAAAGATCTGCAAATGCAATACCTGCACCTATTGGAACTTGCCCGCCTACAATACCATGTCCTCCATAAAACTTATGCTCTTTCGAGAACATATGCATAGATCCACCATTACCCTTAGAGCAGCCTGTTACCTTTCCGTATAGCTCGGCCATAACAAATTTAGGATCCATTCCTAGTGCCATTGGTTGTACATGATTACGATATGCTGTAATCATACTGTCTACCCCAATATTAAGAGCTTCGGCAGAACCTGCCAATACTGCTTCTTGTCCATTATATAAATGTAAAAATCCTCTAATCTTTTGCTGGATGTATAATGCTCCAGCTTTATCTTCAAATTTTCTCCAAAGCAGCATCTGTTCGTACCACTTTAAATATGTTTCCTTAGTAATTCCTTTTTTCGCCATTGTACAGATTTTTCAAGACTGCAAATTTAAAATATTATTCCAATTATCAAGCCATCGAAAATGTCGCAAAACCAGCTAATTACTATTCTTTATTGTCTAGCAAAGAATTATATTCGCACTTAATCATGTATAAGGAAAACCTAGACATACTTCAAGAGTTTAAGCAAATCGATTTGGTTACTGCCAATACGGTTAAGTTATTTAGACGTATAGATTTGAAGTTTATATTTAAAAAAATTTATTTGTCAGATTTGCTAAGTGTTCTTTCTAAGCAGTTTCACATTTTACAAGTTGATGGTGTAGTTGAGCAAAAATACGAGTCGGTATATTTTGACACGCCTAACTTTGCATCATATTTAGCTCACCACAGAGGTGAATTACCTAGAGACAAATACCGAATTAGAAAATATTTGGATTCAAATTCGCAATTTGCAGAAAACAAAACACGTAACAATAGGGATATAACCTTTAAAAAAAGGAAGGAAATCAAAGGAGCTTTCGATGAAAAACAATTTGAAAGTTTAATTGATGGGGATCTAACTCTGGAAGAAAAACTTACTGTTAAATACACTAGAGTTGCTTTAATCAACCTTAATACCCAAGAACGCATTAGCATTGATTACGCTATTGAGGCGAGTAATGAAGGTTTGGTTAAGGAACTAGGTGACTTGTGTATTGTTGAATTGAAACAAGAATCTTTAAATCTGAGTAAGGCCTTGGGTCTATTAAAGGGTTTGGCATTTTTAAATTACACCTCTATTAGCAAGTACTGTTACGCTTGCAATCTTATTTTCCCTGAGCTTAAAGCAAATTTGTTTAAGGAAAGAAATAGGGTAATAAATCATATCGTTTTTGGGATGGATGAAACCCGAAACACTTCAAACTTTTAAATTATTATGGAATTTTTCGGATCTGATTTACTTGACAGTAAGGATTTTATTGAGCTTGTTATAAGATACTCGGTAAATCTATTTGCGACAATTATTATTGTACGATTGATCTATTACAAGATTCAAGAGCGCAAAGATTTCTTGTTTTCGTTTTTCATTTTAAACACTGTCATCTTTTTTATCTGTATTCTTTTGAATAATGTGAAGTTGGAATTGGGATTGGCTTTAGGATTATTTGCCATTTTTGGGATTTTGAGATACCGAACAGAAGCTGTTCCTATAAAGGAAATGACCTATTTGTTTGTGGTTATTGGAATTGCGGTAATAAACTCTCTTTCTAATAAGAAGGTAAGTGTTGCAGAATTGGCTTTCACCAATTTCGCTATTATCGGCCTAACTTATGCTTTGGAAAACTTTTGGTTACTCAAACACGAATCTAAAAAGATTATTCAGTTTGATAACATTGACTTAATACGTCCAGAGAATGAAGAGGAATTGATATCGAATCTACAAAAAAGAACAGGTTTACCCATTCACAGAGTTGACATAGGCCCTATTGATTTCTTAAAAGATACAGCCAAAATCAAAGCCTTTTATTATGACACAAAGCGAAAAATAGATTCTGATTCTTAGGTTTTCTGTATTAAGACAATTGCGTATGCTTTAATACCCTCGCCTCTACCTACAAAGGACATTTTCTCTGAAGTAGTTGCTTTTATGCTGATTTGGGAAGTTTGAACCGACATTACCTCTGCCAGCATTTCTTTCATCGCAATAATATGTGGATTTACTTTGGGTTTTTCAAGTACCACCGTACTATCAATATTACCCAATTCATAACCTTGGCTGTGCAACAAGCGCATTACTTCTTTAAGCAGAAGCTTGCTATCTACCCCTTTGTATTTTGGATCTGTATCTGGAAAATGAAAACCTATGTCTCGTAAATCTGCAGCACCGAGAAGCGCATCACAAATTGCATGTATTAGCACATCTGCGTCTGAATGCCCTACAGCGCCCTTTATAAAATCCAATTTAACGCCTCCTAGCCAGAATTCGTAATTCTCTGCTAGTTGATGAATATCGTAGCCAAAGCCAACTCTAATTTGCATAAATTGGTTTAGCTAAAGTTAAATACTAGGCTAAACCTTAAAGTGTTTTCTAGTGGACTTCTTACTGCAGGATTTGCAGGAACTAGGTACGCGAAATCTAGGTTAAACACGCTGTACTTTACACCAAAACCAAGGGTGAAGTACTTTCTATTTCCTTTGGTTTCGTGCTCATGGAAATATCCTCCTCTAAAGGCAAATTGATCATTATACCAATACTCTGCTCCTGCAGACCACATAACCTCTCTAAACTCTTCTTTTGCGCCTCCTGGAGCATCAGAAAATGATTGAAAAATACCATCTACAACACCAATATTATCGGTATTTATAGAATCTACTAAAGAAGGTGTTGGTACCAATAATTTACTTACATCTAGCATGAAAGTAAGGTTGTTATACTTGTCAAATTCAAATTTCACCGCATTTCCAAATTTCATCATAGTTGGGATAAAATTCTCTTCTCCAGATTCTGTATACGAAATTTTAGAACCTACATTACTTATGTTTAGTCCTCCAGAATAATAAGCATCGTACTGGTCTATTTTGAATTTTTCGCTTTGATAATACAATCCTAAATCGGCTGCTACAGAAGATCCTGGTTTGGATTGCAAACCTCCTACAACTTGACCGCTGGTTAAATCTGAACGTATATATCGGAATGCCATTCCCATAGAAAAGTTCTCAGCTAATTTTCTTCCATAACCAAAGTCAACTGCAAATTCGTTCGGATTAAACTGCCCTATAGTGTTTCCAGTTTCATCGGTAAATGTAATGTTACCCAAAGCAAAATATCTTAGAGATACTGCAAAGGCTTGCATATCGCTAGACTTATTGTAAAAGCTCAAGTAAGCCAAGTTGATATCCGAAGCTAACCTACTAAGCCACGGGGTATAAGAAAATCCTATTCCACTACTATTATCTTCTAAAAAGGCAATTTTGGCAACATTCCAATGCATGGAATTTGGGTCTGGAGCAGACGCTACACCTGCATCGCCCATTGCGCCAGCTCTTGAGTCTGGAGCAATCATTAAGAAAGGGACCGCTGTACTTACCGTATTTAATTCATCGCCAAAGGCCGTTTGAGCCTTAGAGGCTTTAATCCCAACACATGTCAACAGACATAAAAGACCTATTATTTTGTTCATTTAATCTTATTTGATTATTAAAGCGAGGCAAATATAAATTATATCCTACAAAGGGCTACTAACGCAGGATAACTAGTTTTTCGTATTTCTCTGCTACAGAATTATCCGTTTCGGATTTTACTTTCACCCTATA
The DNA here is from genome assembly GCA_047625765.1 of Flavobacteriales bacterium. Classification (GTDB taxonomy): domain Bacteria; phylum Bacteroidota; class Bacteroidia; order Flavobacteriales; family JBLHRE01; genus JBLHRE01. Next base: position 16,321 of record JBLHRE010000012.1, on the reverse strand, counting down.
CACATAAACGCCTTTCCCTATTACATCCCCAAAATCATCTTTTCCATCCCAAGTAATATCATTTACTCTATACCCTGAAGAGTTGATTCCTTTCTGAATGGTCTTCACCAATTTCCCCGAAACTGTAAATACCTGTATCTGTACTTGAAGTGGTTCGCTTGGTCTATTGTGTTCGAAATGAAATTCGGTATATGTTGTAAATGGATTGGGATAGTTTAACACATGTTCTAATGCCATTTCCGATGACTCGGCAACTACGAACTCGGTTCTTGATTCGTTTGAGTTATTATAAACATCCCAAACTTTTAATGTCAAAGTATGTCTTCCTTTTTCAATTTCAGAAAAAGGATAATTCAATTTTCCTGATTGATAACTATTAACATCCGATTCGTAGTATTCGTTCAATACTATGCTATTGTCTTGATCTTCGTCTAGAATTGCTACAATATCGTGACCGATACCATTACCAACCGTATTTACACCATTGCTATCGCTTATTAATGCATATAAACTGGGGGTTGCATCTGTTAACCCTCCAAAAACAAATTGTTCATTATTCATAAACAAGCTTATTTCTGGGCCTACATTATCTTCTGTTGCATTATTACTAGATCCTCCAATTATTATTGAGTTATCATATCCTTTTGCATCTACACTATCGTTATTGGCATAATAACTAATCTTGCCATTACCGAATGCGTATGCTATATCTTTTGGCACTACTAAAGAAAATTGAAACTGTCCATTAACAACATCCGCTTTTCCTTTATATAATATATTTTTTTGCAAGGTTGTTTGAAAGGGAGCATATCCTAATGGTCCGTCAGTATCAAGTTTCTCGTTATTTAAAGCATTTACAACAGTAGGCTTATCATATATTACTGGGTAAATTAAGCCATTAAAATCAGATTTTAAATTACTATCTAAACCTTGGATTTGCCCCGTAATAATAACCTTACTCAATGCTGTTATTGTATCCGTCTCTAAATCATCTACTGTTACCGAAGTCGTGTTAATATTATATTTTGGTACTGCAAAAGTTAAAGCAGGATCTCCAAACAATGAAAATTTCGCATTCTCGACAGATAAGCCATCGTTTTTTGAACGCATCATTATTTCACCAAAGGTGTAATTACCATTGTTCTCAAATGCATGATCGTAAAAGTTGCTATTAATTCTATACGCAGTATTTGCATATACCGCTCTAGTGGTAGAAAACGATGCTATTGCGCCTCCCTTTTTATTGGTGATTAAATATTCTCCTGCCGATATTCTATCTGGATCATCAACTCTAGTAAATTCACAAGTAGCAGTTACAAATACGGCTAAACTGTTTTTATTTGTCCAATTAATTACATCTTCCAATTCTACAATTCGCTCTTGAGAAAGACCCACTTCTCCTCCATGGCCTATGTAATTAAACACCAATACACCATCATTAATACCTCTATCAATTGCATCTCTAGCCTCTGGGTATCTTTGACCGCCAGCTGTTACCACTTGTTGGTAGGTATCGGAATAGACTTTATCGAAATTTAAATAGGGATACTTGGCTGTTAGAGATGCTTGATTTTTATCCGCTTCAATTTGAAAATTTTGCTCCCAGGCTTCATCCACGTCATCTGTGGCTAAAAGGATTTTATTGCGCCAAGGTCCAAAAGAATCTTTACTCGCATACGTTTTCACCTTATTTACTATGGTTTGTGCTTCGCTTGTTGAATTAATTGGAACCCTGGCAACTCCAATATCCAAAATATCAGTAGAAAAACTTACTCCTTCGCTTGAATCAAAGTAAGCAATAGCATCATCCGTTACAAACGAGTTGCTCAAATTATTTGATAAAGTGGATTCGTAGGTTACGATTTGATTGTGGTTGGGCTTGACTCTATTTTTAAAATCATAGGATGCATCACCAAAGAGAAGCACATTCTTTGGTGGATTAATACTGCTTTGACTAGCCAAGTGTATCAAAAATTTTCTAATTCCCATCAAGTCTTGCGCCCCGCCACTAAATTCATTGTAGATTTCTTTGGTAGAAAGAACGACCGTACTGGTTCCGAATTTACGTCTATGAAATCCTGCCAAGCTATCTGCTTGTTCTAAAAATTTAGTAGGAGTAATAATTACATATTCTACATCTGCCAATCCATGTAGGTTTTGATTTTTAACAGAGCCAATATATTTCGGCTTTTTCAATCCAGAAGTCTTAAAAACAACAAACTCTTTAAGCGAATCTGTGGGTAATATAAATCTGGCTAAGGTTGATTGCAAATCGTAATTAACACTCTTAGCATCCCAAGGGTTGGTAATGTCCCAAATTTTGGTGCCCGAGCTAACGCTTTCAATGCCGAAGTCTGAAATAAAATTAGTTCCTACGGTTCTCGAATCTCTTATAAAGACTGGGATATTATCAAATCTCAAATCTCTACGAACAGTTAAGGCAATGTAATCTAACCATGCAATTGCAGCTGGGTTTCCAGCTTTATCATAATTAGAACTTAATACTATATTATTAGAACTTGGAAGAAATGTATCAATTTTAGAGGCTGTGTTATAATAGTTAGCACTATATGCTAATGCAATTTTAGCTGCTGTAAGGCTACTTATTGTTTGCCCAGAATATTTAACATTTAATGTTGAAGGTGACGTAGATCGCGCAGCAAACCTCGTTTTAATTAATACTGGTTCGGTTTTTTGAATATTGGGGAATGAAAATACAGAGTTATATGAAGATTGAATATCGAAATATTCTCCAAACCACTCGCGCCCAGTTTTAACCAAATTGCGATCTTCATTTTCGAATACGGCATAATCATCAAAGCCTGTAGAAACATGTGTAACAGGATCCATACTTGAATTTAAAACTGATACTCTTTTGCCATTACTTTCACTTACCGTTAAAAAATAAAAAGTAGAATCAGAGTATATGTTTTGTTGATGAATATATTCAGATCCATTCTTGGACCATTTAATTGGTCCTTGCCCATAAAACAAAATATGGTCGCTCGAATTAAAGTCGCCATCCGATTCGCCAACTACCTCAATGGCATTTTCAAGTAAATCATCTGGATACCATTTATTATTTAACTCTGGCAACATTCCTCCACCATTACCATACAGCTTTATCTTACGCGGATCTATATCGTTGACATTTACTCCCATTTCCAAAAGAAGGTTTCTATCAATTTTATAAATTCCAGTTTCGGTAACAGCGAGTTTATACCATTTACCAGATGATAATACCGACTCTGTAGTTTGTCTTTTTTTGCTGTTCTTCTCAAAGGACTGCTCATATTCCACATTAATTTCGAATGAAAGCAACTTCCTTACCTCCCCATTTACACCTTTAAAAAACGGATTAATTAAAAAGCGCAATAAGGTATTTCCCGCTTCAATTCCCGATAGATCCTTAACATTAGGAGCGCTAAATAATAGCTTCGTATTTATTCCTTCAACCCCTCTAAGTTCTCTAGAACTAACGCTAACAGATTCTAATGGTTTAATGGTTACCGAAGAAGTTTTTGCAATAAAATCTAGGCGATGTGTGAATACATAATACAGTTGATCATCTGCCCATTGTGCATTGGAGAAATTAAATTCCGCTATATTTGAAATCGGATCAATCAAATTATTGCTCCAATTAATTTCAACTTTGTTATTAATAACCTGTCCAAAACTAATGGTAGTTAAGAGTAAAAACCCAGCTATTAGCCTGCAAATCAACATATTTAAATATTTTTTTAATTATATACGAAGGCAAAACGTAAATTGTAGACACATATTCTACAATTACAAAAATAGTTTAATTGATTTCTCAAATAAGAATAGTGTTTGAATAGTCTTGATTATTTCAAAAAATGCATTTTTATTTGTACCATTGTAGATTCTAAACACTCATAAGTTATGACAAAACGAATACTTATTGTTACGTTGGCATTCATTGCTTTGTTCAATGAAGAGGCGCAGGCACAAGATCCGCATTTCACGCAATTCTATGCGGCTCCTTTATACTTGAATCCTGCTATGGCTGGCGCTACTGGGTGTCCAAAAGTTAGTTTAAATTACAGACGACAGTTCCCCAATCTTTCTGCAGACTTTAATACCATGTCTTTTTCTTACGATCAGCATGTAGATGCATTGCATGGAGGCGTGGGTATTATGGTAATGAAGGATAATGCGGGTCGTGGTACCTTAGGTATTACAGAGGTAAGTGGTGTCTATTCTTACCAATTGGTTTTAAATAGACAATATTCTCTTTTAGCCGGGTTCCAAGGAACGTACAGACAAAGGAGTCTCGATTGGTCTAAATTGACTTTCCCTGATCAAATTGATGCTCAATACGGATTTGTTAAGCCAACAGGTGAGATCATGCCAGGGCAAGATGTTACAAACCAAATAGATTTTTCTACAGGCGTTATTTTATTTAGCGATGACTTATATGTTGGCGCAGCACTGAACCATATCACAGAGCCAGATGAGGCTTTTTTACAAACTGGCACATTACCTATGAAACTTACGGTACATGCGGGAAGTGTTATCGAGATAAGCAAAGGGAAATTGATTGGACAAGAAACATCTATTTCTCCAAACATATTATATCAAAAACAACAAGATTTTGAGCAGCTTAACTTTGGAGTTGCGGCAAATTACAAACTGCTTTCTGGTGGATTTTGGTGGAGACAAAACTTCAATAATCCAGATGCATTAAACCTTATTTTAGGAATGCAGTTAGATGCTATTAAAATTGGATTTAGTTATGACTTAACTATATCTGAATTAGGAACAGCAACAGGTGGTGCCCAAGAAATTTCTTTATCATACAGAATTCCTTGTTCCCCAAGAAATAAAACATTTAAGACAATAAATTGTCCTACATTTTAGTTTATAATATAGAATTTAAGAAGTAATAGATAAAGCGTATGAAAACTTGGGGAATTCAAGCACTAGTATTGGGTGGAATTATCGCCTTAGCTAGTTCGTGTTCAAAAGAAGGATCACCTACAACTGGGTGGGGTTACAATGATGGTGAAAACGGAGGTTTTCAAGTACAAACTGACTATAGGGAACAAATTACTGGTCCTGGTCTTGTTTTTATTGAAGGCGGAACCTTTACTATGGGTCGTGTTGAAGAGGATATAATGGGCGACTGGAATAATATTCCGAGACGTGTAACTGTCTCCTCTTATTATATAGATGAAACTGAAGTAACAAATGTTGCTTACTTAGAATATTTATATTGGCTAAAAAGGGTTTACGAAACTTATCCCGGGGTAGCAAAAGCTGCTTTACCAGACACTAACATTTGGCGTAACGAGCTTTCGTTCAATGAGCCAATGGTAAATAATTATTTACGCCACCCATCATACAAAGATTATCCTGTAATTGGTGTTAGCTGGCTACAAGCAAACGAGTATTGCTTATGGAGGACTGATCGTGTTAACGAACAAATCTTAATCAATGCAGGTATATTAAATGCAAATCCTTTTCAGTATGACGATGACAACTTTAATACAGAAGCATACTTAAGCGGTAAATATATGGGTGACGTTCGTGAAAACTTGCCCGACTTAAACCCTAATGGTGGTGGAGAAGCTGGAAGACCTGTAAAAAGAACCGATGGTCTTCTTCTACCAAAGTATAGACTACCTACAGAAGCCGAATGGGAATATGCTGCATTAGCTCTTCTTGGAAATTCAGAATTTGAAAGAGTTGTTGAAAGAAGGGTATATCCTTGGGATGGTCATGGAGTTAGAAGTAAGTACAAGGCAACCAAAGGTCAAATGCTTGCAAATTTCAAAAGAGGAAATGGAGATTACATGGGCTTGGCAGGTAATTTAAATGATGGTTGTCAGATAACATGTGCTGTTAAAACTTTCCCTCCTAATGACTTTGGTTTATACGACATGGCTGGTAACGCTGCCGAATGGGTTGCTGATGTTTATCGCGAAAGCTATTCTCAAGACGTTAATGATTTAAATTCTTTTAGAGGAAATGTTTATACAGCTCCTGTTTTAACAGAAGATGGATTTCTTGAAGAAGTAGATTCATTAGGTAGAATGAAAATGCGTGCTGTTACTAAAAACGAAGTAAAAGACAGAAGAAACTACCGAAGAGCTGATAACAGAGACTATTTAGATGGCGATCAAGAATCTAGCATCTTGTACGATCAAAGCGAAACTGCAGGATCTGCAATGTACGAATATGAGAAATCTAGTATGGTAAACAATACTACAAGAGTATACAAAGGTGGCTCTTGGAAAGATATTGCCCACTGGCTTGTTCCTGGTAACAGGAGATTCTTGGAGGAAGATAGAGCTGCTGATAACATTGGCTTTAGATGTGCGATGAACCGTACTGGAACACAAACTCGTTAAAATTATCGATTAAACTTATAATAACCCCGAGCATTTATGCTTGGGGTTTTTTATGCTATGAAAACAGGTCTATTAGATAAATACTTAGCATCAACAGGCGTTTGCACTGACACAAGAACAATTAGCCCTGGCAATATGTTCTTCGCTTTAAAAGGAGCTAATTTTAACGGTAACGAATACGTATCGAAAGCCATAGAGGGAGGAGCTTCTTTTGTTGTAATTGACGATGCAAAATACGCCCAAAAAGGAAATACAATTTTGGTTGATGATTGCTTAATCTCATTACAAAAACTGGCCAATGAGTATCGTAAAACATTTAACATCCCGATATTGGCTATAACCGGAACCAACGGTAAAACCACAACCAAAGAATTAACCACTCAAGTACTGCAATGTCGTTATAGAACGCATTCCACTAAAGGCAATCTCAACAATCACATCGGTGTTCCATTGACCTTACTTTCTATGCCCAAAGAAACCGAAATTGGGATTATAGAAATGGGTGCAAATCATATTGGTGAGATCATGGACCTTTGCAATATTGCGGAACCTACCCATGGCATAATCACCAATATTGGCAAGGCTCATTTAGAGGGGTTTGGAAGTTTTGAGGGCGTTATTCAAGCTAAGACTGATATGAACAGATTCTTAATTAAGAATGAAGGCTCCATTTTTATTAATGCCAATGACGAATTATTATTGCAACAAGACTTACCAAAATCAATGGTTACTTATGGCAGCGGTAATTCTGCCACCTTTCAATACCAATTGAATCACCAGTTTGAACCATTTGCCTGTATCAATCATTTTAGAACATCTATAAAATCAAAATTAATAGGTAGTTACAATTGTGTAAACATCGCTGCTGCTGCCTGCATTGGAACTTACTTTGATGTTGTTCTTTCTGATATTAGGGATGCTATTCAAAATTATTCGCCAACGAACAAACGTTCGCAACATTTGGTTACAAGCAAAAACGAACTAATCTTAGACGCATACAATGCAAACCCTAGCAGCATGGATGCTGCAATCAATGCTTTTAGTAGGATTTCAAATAAACAAAAACTGCTAATCCTTGGTGATATGTTCGAATTGGGGAATGATAGTTTGAAAGAACACCAACATATAGTTGACTTAATTGTTTTAAACAACCTGCCTGCTATTTTGATTGGCAAGGAGTTTATAAAGATTTCCAGTCGAGCTAAAATAAAGCATTTTGCTAACAGCAACGACTACATTGAGCACTTGTCAGCCAACCCAATTACAGATACCTTAATCCTCCTAAAAGGATCTAGAGGCATGGCTTTAGAGCAGCTCATAAAATACCTATAAAAAAAAGGGATGCTTTCGCATCCCTTTTTTTATTCAATTTCACAAAATCTTAATCTCTCAGCACAAATCTAGATATTACAATTTTCTGAATTTCGGAAGTTCCTTCATAAATCTGTGTAATTTTTGCATCACGCATTAAACGTTCTACATGGTACTCTTTTACAAAACCATAACCACCATGCACCTGAACAGCTTCAATAGTAACATCCATGGCAGTTTTAGAAGCAAACAACTTAGCCATGGCACTTTCTTTATCGAAGTTTTTCTTTTCGTCTTTTAATTTAGCTGCTTTCATACACAACAAACGAGAAGCTTCAATATGAGTTGCCATATCTGCTAATTTAAAAGCAATAGCCTGATGTTCTGAGATTGGCTTACCAAATGCTTTTCTTTCTTTAGAATACTGCAATGCCAATTCATATGCACCACTTGCTATACCTAATGCTTGAGCAGCAATTCCAATTCTACCTCCAGATAAAGTTTGCATAGCGAACTTAAATCCAAAACCATCTTCTCCTATTCTATTTTCTTTTGGAACTTTTACATCGGTAAACATTAAAGAGCAAGTATCAGAACCTCTAATTCCTAATTTATTCTCCTTGTTTCCAACTTTAAAGCCTTCCATGTCCTTTTCAATAATAAGACAATTGATTCCTCTATGACCTTTCTCAACATCAGTTTGAGCAATTACTAAATATACGGAAGCCGTACTTCCATTCGTAATCCAATTCTTAGTACCATTAAGCAAATAATGATCTCCTTTATCTACCGCTGTTGTACTTTGAGAAGTTGCATCTGAACCAGCCTCTGGTTCTGACAAACAAAACGCACCAATTTGCTCGCCAGTAGCCAATTTGGTTAAGTATTTTTGCTTTTGCTCTTCGTTACCAAATTTCTCTATACCCCAACAAACCAAAGAATTATTAACTGACATTACTACAGAAGCAGAGGCATCAATTTTAGAAATTTCTTCCATCGCTAACACATAAGAAATGGTATCCATTCCACCTCCTCCGTACTTTGGATCAACCATCATCCCTAGAAACCCAAGCTCACCCATTTTCTTGATTTGCTCTGTAGGAAATGTTTGCGTCTCGTCACGCTCAATTACACCGGGTAATAATTCTGTTTGAGCAAAGTCACGAGCAGCTTGCTGGATCATTAAATGCTCTTCTGATAATTCGAAATTCATATTGCTGTTTTTATAAAAAAAATAATAACGGAGCACAAAAATACACTTTTAACTCAAAATTAGTATTATTGATCCCAATATGAGCCTAATCCCTTTAAACAAAAGTTCAATACATGCTATTGGATTAATGTCGGGTACATCTTTAGATGGCCTAGACATAGCTTACTGTAATTTTCAATTTACTGAAAATCAGTGGACATACAAAATAATTAATGCCGAAACCATACCCTATTCTGGATGGTGGAAAAAGAAATTACACAACCTTTTTTCTGGTTCGGCCGAAGAATATTCAAAAACAAATACTGACCTAGGTCATTATTTTGGGCAGGAAATTTTACTTTTTCAAAAAAGACACCATATAAATCAGGTCGATCTGATAGCATCTCATGGTCACACTATTTTCCACAATCCCAAACAGCAATTCACAAGTCAAATTGGCGATTTATCTGCAATTAATGCGATAACTAATTGCCCAACCATTGGTGATTTTAGAACCAAAGATTTAGCTCTTGGCGGAAATGGAGCCCCATTGGTACCTATTGGAGATGCAATGTTGTTCTCTAAATATGCCAGCTGTGTTAATTTAGGTGGTTTTGCTAACATTTCGTTTTCCAAATCAAAAACAAGAATTGCATTTGATTGTTGCCCTGTAAATATGGCCATCAACCATTTTGCTTCTGAATTAAATCTACCCTTTGACGATAAGGGATTGATTGCAGCAAATAATGCTGTTGATCTGGATATTTTGGAGCGATTGAATCAGTTGAGTTTTTATCAAAATGAGCCTCCAAAGTCATTGGGTAGAGAGTGGTTCGAAGATTCGTTCCTTCCCCTTTTATCAAGTAAAGACCTAGATCCTAGAGTGGCAATTAGTACTTGTACAGAACATGCGGCCATCCAAATAGGGAAACAATTAGTTCCTGGAAATAACTTAATAACGGGAGGAGGAGCATACAATGACTTTCTAATAAAAAGAATCAAACACCATACATCAAATGCTGTTAAACTGATAATACCCGAATCCAATTTAATTGAATTTAAAGAGGCCTTAATTTTCGCCTTTTTAGGCAATCTTAAAGCCCTTGGTGAAATTAATGTACTTAAAAGTGTTACAGGCGCTAAAATCGACCATTCAAGTGGAGCGATTTACTTATAGTTTTTTACATTTGCGCATTCTTTTAAAATCAGCTCTGCTGAGAAATACTTACAAGTAAATTTTAGAAAATTTAGTTCACAAATAAGACGTCATGAGAGAGTTATTAGCTAAGTACGAGAATAAGCAGCCAGAAATTGTATTCGAATGGAATGATTCTGAGACAGAAGCGCAAGGTTGGGTTGTTATAAATTCTCTTAGAGGTGGGGCTGCTGGTGGAGGTACTCGTATGCGTGTTGGCTTAGACAAACATGAAGTTCTTTCTTTGGCGAAAACCATGGAAGTTAAATTTACGGTAGCTGGCCCCGCAATTGGAGGAGCTAAATCTGGAATTAACTTTGACCCTAACGATCCGCGTAAAGCAGGTGTTTTGAAACGTTGGTATACAGCTGTTGCTCCTTTATTGAAAAACTATTACGGAACTGGTGGTGATTTGAATGTAGACGAGATTCATGAAGTTATACCTGTAACATTAGAGCTTGGTGTACTTCATCCACAAGAAGGTGTTTTGAATGGTCATTTCAAACCTACCGGAGCTGAAAAAGATCAAAAGATAAAACAATTACAAGATGGTGTTTTACAAGCCATTACAAACGATAAATACTCTCCTAAAGTAGATCGTAAATTTACAATTGCCGATATGATTACAGGTTACGGTGTTTCGGAATCTGTACGTCATTTCTACGATATTTATGGCGGAAGCATTGAAGGCAAAAAAGTAATTATTCAAGGTTGGGGTAATGTAGGTGCTGCTGCAGCATACTATCAAGCACAAGCTGGTGCAAAGGTTGTTGGTATTATCGATAGAGTTGGTGGTTTAATGAAACCGGAAGGATTTACTTTTGAAGAAATTACAAACCTTTTTCTTGCAAAAGATGGCAATTTCTTGACTGCGGACAATATTATTCCTTTCGAAGAAATAAACGAAAAAATATGGAGCATAGGTGCCGAAGTATTTATTCCTGCGGCTGCTTCAAGACTTATTACTAGACGTCAAGTAGATGCTATGGTAGATGCTGGATTAGAAGTAATTGCTGCTGGTGCAAATGTACCTTTCGCGGATCAAGAAATCTTCTTTGGACCAATTGCAGAATATACTGACGAAAAAATAAGTGTTATTCCTGACTTTATCTCTAATTGTGGAATGGCTAGAGTTTTTGCATACTTAATGCAAAGCGACATTTCTATGACAGATGAGTCCATTTTTAGTGACTCGTCTAATGTCATTAAAAAAGCGTTAGTAGATACTTATGCACTAAGCCGTTCAAAAAAACATTTATCAAAAACGGCATTCGAAATTGCATTAAAGCAATTAATATAATCTGATATGTCTGAATTTCTAGATCAAACTTTTTACGGCAATACAGTATCCGACTACCTTTGGTTTGTTGGTGCCATTGTAGCCGCATTAATTCTTCGCAAATGGTTATCGCATTTGATTAGCTCATTCATTTTTCTTTTTCTAGGCAAAAGCAGGTTCGAAGTTGGTCTCAAGCAATTTGAACAATTGGTTTCTAAGCCTTTGAGCTGGTTACTTATTCTAACTGTCATTCTTATTGGATCTAATCATATAGAATTTCCTGCAGAATGGAATTTGGCCCCTAAAAATGAATTTGGGATTCGAATGCTATTGGGTAAATCCTTTAATCTGTTGATGTCTATTTTCTCGATGCTATTTTTAGTGAGAACCATTGACTTCTTTGCACTTTTATTAGCAAAAAGAGCACTTAAGACAGATTCTAAATTTGACGATCAGCTTATTACTTTCGGACGTGAGTCCGTAAAGGTTATTGTAATAATCGTTTACTCGCTGTTTATAGTTAGCAACACTTTTGATGTTGATATAACAGCTTTAGCGGCTGGTTTGGGTATTGGTGGTATTGCTTTAGCAATGGCATCTAAAGAAAGCTTAGAGAACCTTATAGGGTCTTTCACTATTTTTCTAGACAAACCATTTATGCTTGGTGATTTTATTACTGTAGGAGGAATTACAGGAACTGTTGAGAAAATTGGATTTAGAAGCACCCGCCTTAGGACTTTAGAAAAAAGTTACGTTACAGTACCTAATAAAAAAATGGTTGATGCAGAACTAGATAACCTAACTTTACGAACGTTTAGAAGAGTTAAACATACCATTGGATTAACTTACGCCACCACATCAGAACAAATAAGAAACATCTGTATAGACATTCAAAACTATCTTGACGATCATGAAGAAACCAACGAAGATGGCCGAGTACATTTCGATAGTTTTGGTGATAGCTCCTTAGATGTATTGGTGTTTTACTTTATAGACACAACAAGTTATGATGTATTCTTAGAAGTACGCGAAAATGTAAATTTTAAAATAATGGAAATTGTTTCTAAGCATGGATCATCCTTTGCTTTTCCAACAAGATCTATTTTCATGGAAACTGATAAGTAAGATCACTCATTATGTACGGATTAATGATTTTAGTATTCGTTTTAGGATACACTGCAATTGCACTTGAACACCCCTTAAGAATAGATAAAGCTGCCACTGCTTTAATTACAGGTGTAATCTGTTGGACTATATTTGTATTAGGTGTGGGTGATATTATTCCTGTTAGCGAACCTTTGCAAGCTGCTGGTCTAGAAAGCATGGATGCTTCGGGAATCAGTCATTTCATTGAACATTCTTTGTTAGAGCATTTAAGTGAGATTGCAAGCATTCTGTTCTTTCTTTTAGGCGCAATGACTATTGTAGAGTTGGTTGATTCTCACGAAGGTTTTGCCGTAATTACAGACAGAATTAAGACGACTAAAAAGAGTAAGTTACTTTGGATTATTGCCCTTATTACTTTCTTCTTCTCTGCTGCACTAGACAACCTTACCACCTCGATAGTAATGGTTTCTTTACTAAGAAAATTGGTTGCTGACAAAGAAACAAGATGGATTTATGCAGGTATGGTGGTAATAGCTGCAAATGCTGGTGGTGCCTGGTCGCCCATTGGAGACGTTACTACAACAATGCTATGGATTGGAGGACAATTAACGACTGGCACTATTTTAAGTGCTTTAATTATCCCAAGTATTGTGGCTGTAGTAGTTCCTGTAACTATATTATCTTTAAGAATGAAGGGTAATGTAGAGCGACCATTGCGCACAAATACAATGGAGCATTTTACAAATCCTACAACGCCTTTCGAAAGAAATTTAATATTCGCAGTTGGAGTTGCAGGATTGTTATTTGTTCCTGTTTTCAAAACATACACACACCTCCCTCCTTTTATGGGGATGATGTTAAGTCTTGGTGTGTTGTGGGTTGTAACAGAAATCATTCATAGAAGCAAAAACTCTGAAGACAAATCTCATTTATCAGTAATTGGGGTTTTAAAGAAAATTGATACCGCATCTGTTTTGTTTTTCTTAGGTATTTTATTGGCTGTTTCTGCGCTTCAATCTGCAGGTCATTTGAAAGAATTGGCAGAAATACTTAACAATTCTGTGGGTGATATTTATGTCATCAATATTATTATTGGATTCTTATCTGCCATTGTAGACAACGTTCCATTGGTAGCAGCATCTATGGGAATGTATGATCTCTCTACGTTTGGCACCGATCATGTTTTCTGGCAATTCTTAGCATTTTGTGCTGGAACTGGAGGTAGTGCATTGATTATCGGATCGGCTGCAGGTGTTGCTGTAATGGGATTGGAAAAAATTGATTTCATCTGGTACATCAAAAAAATATCACTTTTAGCAATTATTGGTTATTTAGCAGGAGCTATCACCTATATTGCTCTACAATCTTTATAAAAAATTAGCGTTAGGCTTTTAAACCGAATTAAACCTATGACACAAGATAATTTCATCAATCAAGCAGAAATGGCGCAAGATTCAACTGCTATGATTCCACAAGAGCAAACTCTTTCTATAATGGAGTTGGTAATGAGCGGAGGAATTGGTGGTCAATTGATCATGTTTACTTTGTTCTTACTTTCTGTAATTACTGTTTACCTTTTTATCGAAAGATTTTTATCTATCAAAAAGGCTTCTGCAGAAGACACCAATTTCATGAATAATATTCGTGATTTTATTCTGACCGGTAAGGTCGACTCCGCAAAGTCCTTATGTCAGTCTACAAACTCTCCTGTAGCTAGAATGCTAGAAAAAGGGATCAGTAGAATTGGAAAACCACTAAACGACATTAGCGCAGCCATAGAAAACACAGGCAAGCTTGAAGTAAGTAAGCTGGAAACGAATTTAGCCACTTTAGCTACTATATCGGGTGCTGCGCCTATGATTGGATTCTTGGGTACTGTAATCGGTATGATTTTAGCTTTCCACGAAATGGCGATGGCCGGGGGACAAATTAATGTAGAAATGCTTTCTAAAGGTATTTACACAGCAATGACAACTACCGTAGCTGGTTTAATTGTGGGTATTGTTGCTTACATAGGATACAATATGCTAGTAACTAAAGTTGCTAAAGTGGTTTACAAAATGGAAGCTCGCACCACTGAGTTCCTTGACTTATTGCATGAACCAGCATAGAATATGAGCTTAAAAACACAAAATAAGGTAAGTCCAAATTTCAACATGTCCTCAATGACAGACATTGTGTTCTTGTTATTGATTTTTTTCATGTTGACCTCTACATTGGTTACAACCAATGCTTTAGACTTGGTATTACCACAAGCAAATGCCAAGACGGTTAAAAAGCAAACACTTTCCGTTTCTGTCGATAGAGATCTCAATTTTTATATTGACAAAGATCCTGTTGATCAAGCATTTTTGGAAAGTTTGTTAATTACTAAACTGGCTGCTGCAGAAGACGCAACTATTGTGCTACGTTTAGAAAAGAGTGTAGCAATTGAGCATGCTGTTTTTGTTATGCAAATTGCATATCAAAATCAATTCAAAATTGTTTTAGCTACTCAGCCTAAATCGAAATAAGAATGGAAATATGGCAGGATAAGCAAAAGCGTAAAGGTTTAATCGCAACAATTGTGGTTCATATTGCTATGCTTATTGCTTTTATTTTTTTAGGTTTAGGTTACATGGAACCTAAACCAGAAGAAGGTATTGCCATTAATTTAGGGTTTATGGATTTTGGTATGAATATCAATCCGGAGCCTGCTCAAAGTAATACTGCTGAGGTCGCTCCACCTCCAACTGAAAGCACACCTCCTCCCGTTGAGACTCCAACTGAAGAAATTGCAGAAGAGGTTGTTACGCAAGAGCAAGTAGAAACAGTAAACATCAACAACAAAGAGGATACACCAAAAGAGGAAGAGCCAAAAAAGGAAGACCCTAAAAAAGAAGAGACAGAAAAGCCGATAGAAAGCCCAACAAAAGAGGAGGTCAAACCAGTCGAAGCTGAAGTCAAGGAGCCTGTTAAACCTGAGCCTCCAAAGCCAGACACTAAGGTAAATAATGCCTTAAACAACCTGTTTGACAATCAGGGCACACAATCTGCTGGAGACGATAAAGAGGAAGGTATAAAAGGCAAAGCCAACGGCAAGCCGAATTCTCCAAATTTCAGTAATCCTGATGGATTGGGGTCACAAGGCGAAGGGTATTACTTAAATGGCAGAAAAAACATAAATGCACCTAAGCGTTATCCTTGTCAGTCGCAAGGTAAAGTTGTTGTGCAAATATGGGTTACCCCAGAAGGAAAAACAACAAGAGCAGAACCTGGAAAAAGGGGTTCCACTACTACCGATGAATGTCTTTTAAAAATTGCAAAAGAAAGCGCAATGGAAACAAAATGGTCTGCAGATATACATGTTTCTGATTTACAGGTTGGCTACATTGTATTCGTTTATTCTCAAAATTAAGAATGGATTACCAGGCTACCATCGAGTGGCTCTTTAGTCAGGTCCCTGTATACCAAACACAGGGAGCGCGAGCATACAAGCCAAATCTAAATAACATCCTTGCGTTTTCTAAACATCTAAACTACCCCGAGAAAGGCTTTAAAAGCATTCATATTGCGGGCACAAATGGCAAGGGTTCTACTTCACACATGTTGGCTTCCATTTTCCAAGAGGCCGGTTACAAAACAGGCCTTTACACTTCTCCTCATCTAAAGGATTTTAGAGAGCGAATAAAAGTTGATGGTCAGTGTATATCTGAAGAAGAAACACTTCAATTCATTAATACCAACAAGCCATTTCTAATTGTAAATAAACTTTCATTTTTCGAAGTTACTGTAGGAATGGCTTTTGATCATTTCAAGAGAAAAGAAGTAGATATTGCCATTATTGAAACAGGCTTAGGAGGTCGTTTGGACTCAACAAATAT
>JBLHRE010000011.1:0-25061 GCA_047625765.1 Flavobacteriales bacterium | reverse complement strand
GATTCTGTTTTGATTGGGGCATTTTACGAAGGCTGGTCGAGCGGATTTAGCGTGACTTTGGATTTTGACTTTATTGAAGGGACACCTGCAAGAAATACTTTGAGTATTCAGAATATTTATAATGGAGGTTACACACATAGTAACCCAACAGATTTTGAGCAAAACAAATGGGCTCCTACAAAAAGACGCATTCATGCCGATGCTGTTACAGCAGCAATCAAAACAACGATTACAGGTCATGGCTTTGACAATAGTACCAGCTGTGCCGAATTTTGCCCCAAAGATTTTAGCCTTTACGTTGACCTACAAAAGCGTTTCGATGCAACTATTTGGAACGACCAATGTGGCGAAAACCCTGTTTACCCTCAGGCAGGAACTTGGATTTACGATAGAGCAAACTGGTGCCCCGGAGGAAAGGGAACCATCCAAGAATTTGAAATCACGCCTTTTATCACCCCAAACAAAAACACTTGGTTTGATATGAATCTGGAAGGATTTAATTGGACAGGGGCTCAAGCACCCTCGTACAATACAGATGCTATCCTATTCTGTTATGGCGCATTAAACCACAGTGTGGATGTTTCCATGTCTAGAATAATAGCACCAAACAACGACAAAGAATACAACCGTATCAATCCTATCTGTGGAGGTAACCCTGTAATTGAAGTCCAGAATTTAGGAGCAACGAAACTTACAACGGTAACCATAAACTATGGTGTAAAAGGAGGCGCTCAAAAAACCTTTAATTGGGCGGGTGATTTAGATTTTAATGAAAAGGCGGTAGTAGATCTTCCTGCTTTAAATTTCCCAGAAGACTGGACAGGTACAGCAGATGTTTTTGAAGTTTCTCTTAGCAATCCTAATGGCTCTGCTGACGAAAATGTTGACAACGATAAAATGGCAACTGAATTTTCTAAAGTTCCAGAATATGTAAACAACTTTGTGGTTCAGTTTAGAACAAACAATAGAGGGGCTGAAAACGCTTGGGAGATTTTAGACATGGCTGGCAATGTGAAATTTAGCAACGGAACCTTCTCTAGTAGCACCACTTACAGAGATACCGTTTACTTGCCATACGGTTGTTATGCTTTTAGAGTTTACGATACCCAAGAAGATGGTTTGGTATTTCCAAACGACCCTAATGCAGGTAGTGGTTCTGTTAAATTCATCCGTGCAACAGGTCCTGGTAATGTTGCCACTTTCAATGCGAATTTCGGTTCTAGTATCACACATTTCTTTTCGGTGACGGATAATGTTGGAATTGAAGAAAACTTTAGTAATTTGATAGAAGTTTATCCCAACCCTAGTACAGGAATTGTAAATGTGAGTTTGTCTATGCTTAAAGATGAGGCAACGCAATTGATACTTGTAGACCTTTTGGGGAAAGTGGTATATCAAGAAAGACATGCGCACCTACAGCAAGCCGATTTGAATTTAGATTTAAATCATTTGCCAAACGGAATATATACTTTACAAGTTAAGACTGCATCACAATTGAGTACTACAAAAATCGTTTTAAAGCACTAATCCGTACCTATAGCGGATTACAGATTTATGAAAACATATTGCAATAGTTTAATCAATTATTCCCGATTCAAATCACGTGTGGTTCGCATCGGGAATGTTGCTTTTGGAGGCGACAACCCTATTCGTGTTCAGTCTATGACCACCACGGACACTATGGATACCGAAGCTACGGTAGCAGAGTCTATCCGTATGATAGAGGCGGGTTGCGAATTGGTGAGAATTACCGCTCCTAGTAAAAAAGAGGCTGAGAATTTAGCCAATATAAAAGCCGAACTTTTAAAAAGAGGCTACGATACTCCATTGGTTGCCGACATCCACTTTACACCAAATGCAGCCGAAATTGCTGCAACTATTGTAGAAAAAGTACGCGTTAATCCAGGCAATTACGCAGACAAGAAAAAGTTCGAAGAACTTGAATATACCGATGCTACTTACCAGGCGGAGCTAGAGCGTATTCGAGAGCGGTTTACGCCATTGGTGAAAATCTGCAAGGCCTATGGAACAGCTATGCGTATTGGAACCAATCACGGGTCATTATCAGACAGGATATTAAGTCGCTACGGAGATACTCCCGAAGGGATGGTAGAATCTGCCATGGAGTTTTTATACATCTGTAGAGATTTTGATTACCACGATATCATACTTTCTATGAAAGCGAGTAACACTCAGGTAATGGTGCAAGCCTACCGTTTGTTGGTTGCACGTATGATTGAAGAAGATATGAACTACCCTTTGCATTTGGGTGTAACAGAAGCAGGCGAAGGAGAAGACGGAAGAATAAAATCTGCGGTTGGAATTGGAACCCTTTTGGAAGATGGTTTGGGAGATACCGTACGTGTTTCTTTAACCGAAGCTCCTGAAGCAGAAATGCCTGTTGCCAAATTATTGGTTGATAGATATGCTAACCGTAAAAGTGCTTATGAAGAAGAAATCAGTTCTCCTTTAAACCCTTTTACCTATACCCGAAGAGACTCTAAAGAAGTACTTAATATCGGCCACAAAGGCACCCCTGTTGTAATTGCCGATTTGAGTAAAAAAGAAGAAATAAAGCCCGCTAATTTATTTGCCGTTGGTTACAATTACGCGGTAAGCTTAGACAAATGGAATATTGGTGATTTGGCTTGTGACTACCTTTATGTAGGAGGTTTAGAATTAGGCTTCGAAATTCCTGGAACCTTAGCTGTCATTCAAGAGCTAAAGGCATATTCAGGAAAGGATAGACATTATCCTATTTCATCTGATTTATTGGCATTGAAAGAGACTACATCAGCAATAAAATTCTTGACGGTTTGTGCCGAAGAAGTGGGTGAATCAGAACTTATAGAAATTGGAAAAACTCAAAATATTGTCATCGTATTAGAAAGCCATGCATATAATGCAATGGCACAAATGCGTAAGGTGTTTTTGGAAATGCATAGGCTTGGAATCGCAAGTCCTGTCATTTTAAAAAGAACCTTCCACGATCTAAGTCCAGATGCATTCCAGCTCTACGCATCAACCGATTGTGGCGCATTACTTTTAGATGGATTTGGCGATGGCGTTTGGCTAAAGGCAGACCAAAGTTTGCAGCTCATCAACCAAACTTGTTTTGGTGTGTTACAAGCTACCAGAACAAGAATCTCTAAAACAGAATACATCTCTTGTCCTTCTTGCGGGAGAACCTTGTTCGATTTGCAAGAGACCACCGCCAAGATTAGAAATAGAACCAGTCACCTAAAAGGCATTAAGATTGGTATTATGGGTTGTATTGTAAATGGCCCTGGCGAAATGGCAGATGCAGACTATGGATATGTTGGAACTGGCGTTGGCAAAATCACACTTTACAAAGAAAAAGAAGTGGTAAAGCGTAATGTGCCCTCAGAACATGCGGTGGACGAGTTGATTGCTTTAATCCAAGACCACGGAGATTGGGTAGAGCCCAAGCAGTAGATTATTCTCTTGGTTTTTTTACATCGAAGACGGCTTCTAATACAGAGGTTATTAACGATAGAATAAAGCTAAACAAAATGGCTGTCCAGATGCTCGAAACAGAAAAACCAGAAACAACACCATCTACCATCAATACAATTATGGCATTGATTACAAACAGGAACAAGCCCAATGTCAGTACCGTTATTGGAATGGTAAGTAATACCAAAAGAGGTTTAAAAATTACATTGAGCAAGCCTAAAAATAAAGCAACCATCAATGCGCTAATAAAACCGCTTACCACTACACCATCTATAAGATAAGAGCTTAGCAATACTGCCGAACCGGAAATTAGAAGTCGCATCAAAAAATTCATAGACCTATATTAATTTGTAATTTAGAATCCTCAAAAATAATAAGAACGAAATATATGAAAAGTCCTTTGTCCATTTTATGTTCTGCCATTCTTTTAGTAGGATGTGCAAACTCTGAAAATTCTGTTTTAGCAATGAAAAAATTTACCAACGATGCACACAGTTGTGCCAAACCCAACGATGCGTATGTAAGCCATTTAGATTGGGTAGCGACTGTAGATTTTTCTAAAAAAATAATCTCTGCTTCGGCACAATACCATATTGTAAATCAAACAGGAACGGACACGATCTATTTAGATACTGATGGATTAAATATTTCTAAAATCACTGTCGATTCTTCTGCCGAAGGAGTTGCTTTTAAGCTAAAAAACGCCAAAGAATTTTTAGGGCAAGCCTTAGCCATTCCAATTACGGCAGAAACACAAACAATTCAAATTCATTATAAAACCGCACCTAGTGCTGCAGCTCTTTTATGGGTCGAGCCATCGGGAACAGCAGGTAAGCAACATCCGTTTTTGTTTACACAGTCTCAGGCAATTTTAGCAAGAACTTGGGTGCCCTGTCAAGACAGCCCTGGTATTCGTTTTACGTATACCGCCAAGGTAAGAGTACCAAAAGGATTGATGGCATTGATGAGTGCCGAAAATCCGCAGCACATTAGCGAAAGAGGTATTTATGAATTTAGAATGACCCAACCTATTCCTGCATATCTAATGGCTTTGGCTGTTGGGAATTTGCAGTTCGAAGCTTTGGGCAAACAAACTGGTGTATATGCAGAGCCTGAGTTGTTAGAGGCTGCTGCTTACGAATTTGCCGAAACCGAAGACATGTTGCACAAGGCTGAAGCTTTGTATGGAAAATATGCTTGGGAACGTTACGACTTGATTGTCTTACCTCCCTCTTTTCCTTTTGGAGGAATGGAAAATCCTAGATTAACTTTTGCTACACCAACTATTATTGCTGGCGATAGATCTTTGACCGCTTTGGTGGCACACGAACTGGCGCATTCTTGGTCAGGCAACTTGGTTACCAATGCAACTTGGGACGATTTCTGGCTGAACGAAGGTTTTACGGTGTATTTCGAAAGACGTATTATGGAAGCAATGTACGGCACAGAATATTCCGACATGTTGGCATTATTAGGAAAACAAGACCTAGAAGGTACTGTTGCTAGCTTAGGCGCTGACCATAAAGACACACATTTGAAATTAGAATTGACAGGACGTAATCCTGATGATGGAATGACGGACATCGCTTACGAGAAAGGGTATTTCTTTTTGCGTTTGCTGGAAGAGACTTTTGGAAGAGAAGCTTTTGACCAATTTTTGCTAAACTATTTCCAGGCCTACTCTTTTAAAGTTACCGATACCGAAAGCTTTATCGAATACCTAAACACCAACCTGTTTAAAAACGACATTGCCATTGCACAAAAAGTAAATGCACAAGAATGGATTTACGGGCCTGGCATTCCTGCCAACTGCCCAGAGGTGAGTTCTGCGGCATTTGCTAAAGTCGACAGGCAATTGGCTTTGTTTGCTGCAAGACGTAGCGCTAAAAAGCTAAAAACAGAAAACTGGAACACCCACCAATGGTTGCATTTTATTAGAGGTTTGGCAGACAATATGAGCATTGCACAAATGGAAGACTTGGATGAAGTTTTCAAATTTACCAACTCTACCAATAGAGAATTGCAATGTGCTTGGTACGAACACTGTATCACCCATAAATATGTTCCTGCCAAAGAAGCTATAAAAACATTCTTGGTTGAGGTGGGAAGAAGAAAATTCTTAACACCATTATACAGCGCTATGGTTGATTCCGATCAGAAATCATGGTCCAAAGAAATTTACAAATTAGCAAGACCAGGATACCATGCGGTATCTGTTGAAACATTGGATGCTTTATTAAACTAAGCAGCTATTCCCTTTAATTAAAATGGCTCCTTCATCATTTGAAGGAGCCATTTCTCATTTTACATCCGCATTAAGGAAATTACAACAGGCTCTTGCACAGTATTTAGAATAAGCTTTACTTTGCAATCTAGATTTATTCTAAATAAAAATAAGCTTGAATCCCGATTTACAAGAAATAACACATTTGCCTTCTTTTGCACTCACAGGCGAACTTTCGTTTGGCGGCAAAAAAGAAAAGAAGACCAAAAAGAAGTGCTGCAAAAAATATAAGAAGCAAGGAAAGACCAACTGCAAGTCTTGTCCCAAGCTTTGCATCAACTAAAAATAGGCGAACATTTCTGTTCGCCTATTTTATTTTCTAGCCTTCCCAAAACCATTTCCTTACTTTAGTCCTCCAAAATAAAATCGATAAATGAAAAAGGTCTTATCAATATGTATTGCTATTGCAGCTGCATTTTCAACAAATGCTCAAGATAAAAAAGCGGAGAAATGGGATGTGAGCACTCCAACATTACCCTTTACAGAAACTACTATTACTACCAATGAAGGAACCTGGATGAGTTTGGATGTAAGCCCCGATGGGAAACAAATTGTTTTCGATTTATTGGGAGACATTTATACCATACCTGTTGCAGGAGGAAAAGCTACCATCCTTCGCGAAGGACATGCCTTTGAAGTGCAGCCACGTTTCAGCCCTAACGGGAAACAAATAAGCTTTACCAGCGATGCGGGTGGAGGCGATAATATTTGGCGAATGAATATCGATGGTTCGGATGCCAAACAAGTCACCAAAGAAGATTTTAGGTTGGTGAACAATGCCGTTTGGTCTGTCGATGGAAACTACCTGTTCTGTAAAAAACATTTTTCTTCTACCCGTTCTTTGGGGGCTGGAGAAATTTGGATGTACCACACATCGGGTGGTTCGGGCATTCAATTGACCGAAAAGAAAAACGACCAACAAGATGTTGGCGAACCTTGGGCTTCTGCCGATGGAAAATATGTCTACTATTCCGAAGACATGTATCCTGGAGGATTTTTCAAATACAACAAAGATCCAAACAGTCAGATTTATGTGGTTAACCGCTACAATTTAGAAGACGGAGAGATTGAGCGTGTTACAGGAGGTTCTGGTTCTGCCATGCGACCAATTGTTTCGCACAAAGGAGATGTTATGGCTTTTGTAAAGCGTGTACGCGAGAAAACGGTATTGTATCTGCACGATTTAAAAACAGGTAAAGAATGGCCTATTTACGATGCCTTGAGCAAGGATCAATCTGAAGCGTGGGCTATTTTTGGACCATACACAGGTTACAACTGGACACCAGACGATGCACACATTATTATTTGGGCTGGAGGTAAAATTAGAAAAATCAACACCAAAACTTTTACCGTAACAGACATTCCCTTTGAGGCAACAGCTACTCACAAAATTGTGAATGCTTTGAAATTTAAAAACGATGCCGCTCCCGATAATTTCACCAGCAAAGCCATTCGCCAAGCAGTAACATCGCCAGATGGAAAAACCCTTGTTTTTAATGCTGCTGGATATCTTTGGAGAAAAGCACTTCCAAACGGAAAACCTACACGTTTAACCAAAGGAACAGACTTAGAATACGAAGCTTCTTTTTCGAAAGACGGCAAACATTTGGTATATGTAACATGGAATGATACACAAATGGGCGCTATTCACCGCATGAATCTACGCAGTGGTAAATCAGAAAAACTGACCAAAGAAAAAGGCATTTACCGCGAGCCTGCATTTTCTCCAAACGACATCAATACGGTAGTATTTAGAAAAGAGTCGGGCAACGGACATCAAGGCTTTGTACATACCAAAGACCCTGGCCTATACTTGCTAAATACTAAACCGGCCAAGCAAAGCTTGGTAACAGAAGAAGGCCAACATCCCTCTTTTAATAAGGATGCAACGCGTATCTATTATCAAACAGGAGGAAGTTTGTTTGGTAACATTACCAAGACCTTAAAATCTATAAAGATTGATGGTACAGACGAGCGCACTTTGGTTAGCTCGAAATACGCACACCGTTTGGTACCCAGCCCAGACGACAATTGGGTGGCCTTTACCAATTTGTACAAAGTGTACGTAGCTGCGATGCCATTGGCAGGAAAAACTTTAGACTTGGACGGAAATGCTTCGAATGTTCCTGTTTCTAAATTTGCCAGAGATGCGGGAATCCATATGCATTGGTCTGCAGATAGCCAGATTTTAAACTGGACCAATGGTGACCAATATTACAGTACAGCCATCAACCAACGCTTTTTGTTTTTAGACAATGCTCCCGATAGTTTGGCTGCTTTGGATTCTACTGGAATTGAAATCGGATTGGTTTTACCTTCTGATAAACCTACGGGCACCATTGCACTTACTAATGTGCGCATTATTACCATGGAAGGCGATAAGGTGATAGAAAACGGAACCATTGTCGTAAAAGAAAATAAGATAATCGCTGTAGGCGAAGCAAGTAGTACCACAATTCCGGAAGGGGCAAAAACACTAGACCTAAAAGGCAAAACCATAATGCCCGGTATGGTAGACGTGCATGCCCATTTGGGTCAGTTTCGTTATGGTTTGAGCCCTCAAAAACATTGGGAATATTATGCCAATCTAGCTTACGGTGTTACCACCACACACGATCCATCGGCCAATAGCGAAATGGTGTTTTCGCAATCGGAAATGGTGAAAGCTGGAAACATGATTGGGCCTAGAATTTTCTCTACAGGGGTTATTCTTTATGGTGCCGATGGTGATTTTAAAGCGGTGGTAAATAAATTGGACGATGCTCGTTTTGCCATAAATAGAACAAAAGCTTTTGGCGCATTTTCTGTAAAGAGCTACAATCAACCAAGAAGAGATCAAAGGCAACAGGTAATTCAAGCTGCCAGCGAACAAGGCGTTCAAGTTGTACCCGAAGGGGGCTCTACTTTTTTCCATAATCTAAGTATGATTTTAGATGGACATACTGGTGTAGAGCATAATTTACCGGTGGCGACTTTGCACAATGATGTTGTGCAGTTATGGGCGGCAAGCAAAACAGGGTACACTCCTACCCTAATTGTAAATTATGGCGGATTGAACGGTGAGTATTATTGGTATCAAACCAAGAATGTTTGGGAAGATGAAAAGCTTTTGAAATACACCCCTAGAAGCATTATTGATTCTAGATCGCGCCACCGTACTATGGCCCCAATGGCGGAGTACAAAAACGGGCATATCTTGGTTTCTGAAAGTTGCAAGCGCCTTAGCGATGCTGGTGTTAAAGTAAATTTGGGGGCGCATGGACAAATTCAAGGTATTGGAGTGCATTGGGAATTGTGGATGCTAGCACAAGGCGGCATGACGAATATAGAGGCACTGAGAGCCGCTACCATGAATGGTGCGGACTACTTAGGCATGGAAAGCCAGATTGGATCTTTAGAGGTAGGGAAATTAGCAGATTTGATTGTTTTGGATAAGAATCCTTTAGTTGATATTCAGAATTCCAACTCCGTAACGCATACCATGATGAATGGGCGCTTGTACGATACCGAAACGATGCATGAAATTGGCAACCATCCTAAGAAACGTGGAACATTCTTCTGGGAATCTAAAGACTATTCTCCTTCTTTCGACTGGCACGAAGGCACGCACGGTTGTTCTTGTGGATTGGGGCATTAAATTTCAAACACTATCGCTACGATTTTTAAGAAGAGATTCTATAAAGGAATCTCTTCTTAATTTTTATCTAAACGCAAATCGATCTTTTTTACCAGCCATTTAGAAAAGCGTTCGTGGTTTGTATTTGGCTTTATATGACTTCTGGCCTGTTCTAAAAACACAATATATGCATACCCTGTAGTAAAAGGAATTACATAGGATGTTCGTTTCACAATTTGTTCGTTATCAACAAATGGTGCTTTTCCTGGATCTAATGGCAGAATACTAAATCGAGAGCCTTGAAACACTTTTATTTCGAAGGGTAGCTGTAAATCTGAGAGATCCTTAGTAGATCGTAATTCTGCACTATCAGGATATAGCTTAAATACTTTTATTTCTTTCTCTTGATTGTTTATCTCTATTTTATTAAAAAGCGAAGTGCTTTTAAGATTTTGCAGTTTTACTTGACCAATAACTTCACTATTTTGTCCATCTGTTTTTAAAGAAAATAAATTGCTGGTGTCCTCTTCAAGAATAAAATTTTGCCATTTCCTTTTGGATAACAAGACCCCTGTTGAGTCAATGGTAGAGTTTTGTAAATAGCCTTCTTGGAACCTACAGAAGGGCTTAAAATAATCTCAAGCAATCCCTGGTTTCAGTTAGTTGCTATAAAACTACACAATCATTTTTAATGAATAAGGCTAATCTTCGATTTGCGTTTAGGTTGCCAATATTCTTTCAGACATTATTTTAATGGCTGCAATTAAGTTTTTACTATCTTAGTATACCTATTGCAAATAGTACCCTTAACTTCTCAACCTCTGTAAACCAAAACACATAAAATCCGAAATCATGTCAGTACTTACCAACTTGTTTAGCGGAGGAGCGTCAAACTTAATAGACACTCTCTCTAATGTTGTAGATAAATTTACGCTGAGTAAAGAAGAGAAACAACAGTTTAAAATTGAAATGCAAGGACAAATCGTTCAAGCAGAAAAAGCCGTAGAAGAAAGCTATCAGAAAGCACTAGATGCCCGGGCAGAAATTATAAAGGCAGAAATGGTGCATGGCGATACGTTTACAAAGCGCGCAAGACCCACCATTATTTATGCTGGCCTTATTTTTATTTCCATAGCCTATATTATTGTTCCAATAATTGCAGCTATTGGCGGCAATACAGCCCCAAAAATAGTTTTACCTCCAGAGTTCTGGTATGCCTGGACGACTGTTGTAGGGATTTATGGTGCGGGTAGAACTGCCGAGAAATTAGGCACCGTTAACAAGCTGACCAATTTAGCGACAGGATCTAATGCGCATAAAATAAATAAGGACCCTAACAGCGTAGGATAATGAAAATCAAAAACCACAAACTAGAAGCTGAGGCAAAGGAAATTATCAGCTTTCAAAAATCTCCCAATACTTCGGGTGCTTTTGGCTCTGGCCAACCAGACACCATTGTTATACACTATACTGCTGGAGGGTCTTTAGAGTCGTCCGTACGGTGGTTATTGAAACCAGAAGCAAAAGCTTCAGCCCATTTGGTTGTTGGTAAAGATGGCGAAATAGTACAATTGGTTCCGTTTAACACCATTGCTTGGCATGCTGGCAAAAGCAGCTGGAAAGGGCGCAGTAGCTTAAACCGATTTAGTCTTGGTATTGAAATAGACAATGCCGGAATTCTTGAGAAAAGGGTCGATGGTTATTACACCTATTTTGGAAAAAAGATTGCTCCAGAAAATATTGTTTTGGCCACACATAAAAACAAGACCTCTGAAATGGCTTGGGAAGCCTACACTGCAGAACAAATTGAAACGGTAGAAGCAATTTGCTTGGTTATTAAGGCACATTATGCAATTACCGAAATTGTAGGACACGAAGACATTGCTCCTACACGCAAAACAGATCCAGGCCCTGCATTTCCGCTTCAAAAAATGGCAGAGAAAATAATGCAAGGCAGAAAAGATGATGAAGGGCCTACGGACGAAGAGGAAGAAGCCATTGATAATGGTTTTGCTATGGTTACTGCTGATGCCTTGAATATCCGCTCGCAAGCCAATGGAAGTGCCTCTAAAGTAGCCAATCCCTTACCAAAAGGTACCGTTGTGAAAATCCTAAAAACAGAAGGAAATTGGTCTAAAGTTAGGCGAGTAACCGAAGGCTGGGTAGGCAGCAAATGGTTGAAAAAATAACAAAAGAGGCGAACATTTCTGTTCGCCTCTTTAATTTTACTTGAATTTTATATTTTCTAATCGCTCTACAAAAGGATTCATATGCTTTTTATAGCGCTCCATGTTTTCCTTTTTAATAGGATCTGATGGTGGTAATTTTTGTTTGTAAGGATCTACTTGTTTGCCATTCTTCCAGAAACGGTAACAGACATGTGGCCCTGTTGCTAGTCCCGTACTTCCTACATAGCCAATAACTTGCCCTTGTTTTACAAAGGTTCCTTTTCTAATGCCTTTACCTATTTTGGTCATGTGCAGATATTGGGTAGTATAAGTTCGGTTATGGCGAATCTTAACATAGTTCCCGTTGTTCTTTTTGTATTTGGCTTCGATAACAGTTCCATTTGCCGTACTAACAATTGGTGTACCTCTTGGAGCTGCGTAATCTGTTCCTAAATGCGATTTCCAACGTTTTAACACTGGGTGATACCTGTTTCCTGAATAGCGCGAGCTAATACGGCTAAAGTTTACTGGCGCCTTTAAAAACACCCTTCTTAGGGTTTTCCCTTCCTCATCGAAATAATCTCCAAACAATTCATTTTCCTCAAAATAGAACGAATAAAACTCTTCGTTTGCATGTTCGAACATTACTGCCTTTATCAAGCCTATTCCAATAAACTCTCCGTCTACATAACGCTCGTCAAAAATCACTTTAAACTTATCTCCTTTCTGTATTCGGAAGAAGTCAATGGTCCAAGCATAAATCTCTGAAATAGCCCCTGGTAAAGCAGGGCTTAAATCATACTCTAAAATGGTTTCGTATAGGGAGCTCGTAATTACCCCAGATGCTTCACGCTCTTTAATAATTATTTCGCGTTCTTTTTCGTAAACATCCAGAGAGTCTTTAAAGTGATAGACTACATACGCGGTAGGCGTGGCACAGTAAATAAATGCAACGGCTCTACCAATAGAATCGTTTTCAAGTAGCAATGTGTATGGTCTACCAGCCGCCATTCTACGCAAGTCAAAAACCTCACGAGACATTCTGGCAATCTGATCGACCTCTGCAAAAGTTATTTTGTGCTGCGTTAGCAGATTCCCTAAACTTTCGCCTGGTTTAATGTTATCCTCAAATATGGTATAGTTAGACAGCTGGTAGCCATAGGCATACTCTTCTATCACTTCGACAGGTATTTCGTCTTCTTCAAAAAAAGAATCTGTCATGCCATTTTCGGCATCCCATTGTTCACCCGGCTCCTTAGCACTAGGCCAAATAATCCAAGTAATAAAAAGAATTATACCAGCAATAAAAGTAAGTATTACTGGATTTTTTAAGACACGTCTTCTAGTCATTTTTTAATGCTTGTTTCACCCAATATTTACCCCATTCTTCAATTTCTTTTTCTGTCCAAAGCGATGGATAAAAAATTCTTTTTTGAAAACGAGGAGGCAGGTATTTCTGCCAGTTTGTGCCGCCTGTTGCAGCTATTTCTTCCGGCTCTCTTTGTAAGTAACGCACAGCCGATTTGTAATGTGCCAAGGGCCAATTTACGTTTACCAAAGTATCTAAGGTTCTTAAGGCCTCAATCAATTCTGGATTACCTTGTTCTTCTTTACTTATGCTTTTGTAACGGTTCCAAATGTTTGTGTTGGCAGATACATTTGCAAATTCGTACAAGTCTTTATTATATTTTTTTTCGAATTGCTTAAGCGTCAAAGTCTTCTTTCCGGTTTGCAGTTCTGTCGCGCCACGCATCCAATACATGTGCCCATACATTTCTTCGATAGTCGATTCTTCGGAGAAAGCATGGCGTTCGTCAAGCGCAACAAGGTTATGGAAATCTGTTGCTCCAATTTCAATTTTACGGTACTGTGCCGATTGGAATCCTGAAGCTGGCAATAATGTCATTCTAAATTTTAAGAACTGCTCTTTATCCATTCCCTGTACCATAACCTCGAACGATTGTGTCAAGGACTGGAAATATCTATTGATACGCCCTACTCTTTCCAATAAAAAGGCTCCATTCAACTTTTCTTTCTCACCGATTTGCTTCATCTCGTGTAAACACAATTTAAAGTATAGCTCGGTAATTTGATGGTACATGATAAAGATTTCCTCGTCCGGAAAATCTGTTCTTGGATTCTGTAAAGACAGCAAGGTATCTAAATGAGTATAATCCCAATAAGACAGATAATTGGAATACAAAAGCCCGTCTAGATATGCGCCAAGATCCTGGCCCATAACATCATACTTCTCTTGCAGCTCCTTAATCTTATCTGTAATTTCTGGCTTAAATTCCATCCTTTGTTTGATTTAATCTTGCAATTTAAAAAAAAGGGCCAAAGGGGCCCTTTTTACTTACTTTCTATTGTTTGTTAAAGGATGTTTAAGCCCCTGATAAGACTCTATATCCATCCTTAAACTACCTACAAATAGTTCTGTTTCTACTCTAATTGGCACCCTATTTTTATCGTTACTTACCCAAATGGTCATTCCTTCTTCTTCTCTAAACACCCTACCCTCTTGCACCATTGGTTTAAAAATCAAACAATTAAACTTCCCTTTACTTGTTTTAAGAGTTTCCTCGCCAACATACTTCAGGTTCATCGGAAAAGTCTCTTTGTCTAAATACACCTCAACCGGAAACTCATCGCCATAGGTAAGGTTAGAAAAATCCAAACAACGGGCGTAGTAAAATGCCGATAGTAAATCTTGCACCCCCACATTTAAGCGCATGGTATCTTTTGGATTCTTTTTAGGATGCACCGTGTTATTAATTGGGTCGAATATCGAATGTTCTTTATTGGTATAAGAACCCTCTTTTACATCGCGTATAAACTCTAAAGGAATTATTTCGTTAGAGTCGATATAGGTTTCGTAGTAATCTCTTACATCCATAAACCATTTAAACATCCCAACAGACCTTCCTATTCCGCTCACTTTATAAGCAGATCTACCTTGTTTATTTTCTATGCTATGCACTCTTAGCTCTGCTTCCCCTGCATCAATAATTCCGTAATGAATACGGTATTTTAAGTGCTCTCCAACAGTAAAAGCATTGTTTATAGCTTTAGGTTTTAAGGGCACCGGTAATGTGTCAGATTCCAGACCTTGAGCCGAGCTTGTAATTAAGCCCAAACCCATTACGCAGCCTATAATTAAATTTCTCATAACTCGTAGTTTTCCCATACCCTTTCTAAAATTCCGCCAAAAAATTAAAGTACAACGTTTACAATCTTTTTGGGTACCACAATCACCTTTTTAGGGCTGTTACCTTCTAAATATTTTTGTGCCTGCTCCGAAGCCAGAACAATATCCTCTACTTCTTTAGGAGAAAGACTTAAAGATAACTCCATTTTAAAACGCATTTTCCCGTTAAATGATACAGGGTATGCATGCGAGTTTTCGACCAAATGATGTTCGTCAAACTCAGGGAAATCTACATAAACAATGGTTTCGTTATTCCCCAATTGCGCCCACAATTCTTCGGCAAGGTGCGGTGCATATGGCGATACCAAAATAGCCAAGGGCTCTAAAATTGCCTTGTGATTGCATTTTTGCTCCATCAGCTCGTTTACACAAATCATAAAGGTACTTACCGTTGTGTTGAAAGAAAATGCCTCAACATCTTCGGCTACCTTTTTAATGGTTTTATGTAATGTTTTAAGCGATTCTTTAGAGGGTCTTTCGGTGCTTAATTCGGCTCCGTTTTCGCCTATATTATAAAGCCTCCAAAGTTTTTTAATGAAATTATAAACTCCAGAAATTCCGTTGGTGTTCCAAGGTTTTGACTGTTCTAAAGGCCCCAAGAACATTTCGTACATCCGCAGCGTATCCGCACCATATTTTTCGATAATGCTATCGGGTGTAACCACATTGAATTTGGATTTGGACATTTTCTCTACCTCAGCACCGCAGATGTATTTTCCATCTTCCAAGATAAATTCTGCATCAGCAAATTCCGATCTCCAATTTTTAAATGCTTCTGTATCCAATTCGTTATTGTCAACAAAATTTATATCAACATGTATAGCCGTTGATTCATGTGCCGATTTTAATCCTTTAGAAACAAAAGTGTTGCTGCCATTTATACGGTATACAAAGGCACTTGTCCCTTGTATCATTCCTTGATTGATTAGCTTTTTAAACGGCTCTTCTGTTCCTGTCCAATTTCTATCGGCAAAGAATTTATGCCAAAAACGCGCATACAATAAATGGCCTGTAGCATGTTCTGCTCCACCCATATATAAATCAACATCTTGCCAGTAATTAATAGCCTCAGAGCTTGCGAAATTCACATCGTTCTGCGCATCCATGTAGCGCATAAAATACCAAGACGATCCCGCCCAACCTGGCATAGTAGTGGTTTCCAATGGAAAACCTTCTTCTTCGGGAACCACTCCTTTTTCTGGATGATAATGCCAAGTAGTGGCTCTTGCCAATGGAGGCTCGCCATCTTCTGTAGGTAAATACTTATCTACTTCGGGTAACTCTAATGGTAAGTGCTCGTCTTTTACCAATTTGGCAACACCGTTTTCGAAATACACAGGAATAGGCTCTCCCCAATAACGCTGACGCCCAAAAACAGCATCGCGTAATCTATAATTGATTTTGCCTTCGCCTATTTCTTTCTCCTCTAAAGCATCAATAATTTTAGCCTGGGCAGCTTTAATATCCAATCCATTCAAGAAATCAGAATTTACCAATGTTCCAGCTTTCGCCTCAAAGGCTTCTTCTTCTGTATTTCCGCCTGCTACAACCTCAATTATAGGCAAATCGAAATGCTTAGCAAATGCCCAGTCTCTACTATCGTGACCAGGAACAGCCATTACAGCCCCTGTTCCATAGCTAGCTAAAACATAATCTCCAATCCAAACAGGTATATCTTTTCCTGTAAATGGATGCTTTGCATATGCTCCTGTAAATTGTCCTGATATGGTTTTCACATCAGCCATACGTTCTCTTTCCGAACGTCCAGCAGCTTTTTGTTTGTACGCTTCAACCGCTTCTTTATATTGTGTAGTCGTAATTTTATTTACCAACTCATGCTCCGGAGCCAATGTCATAAATCCAACACCAAAAACAGTATCGGGCCTGGTTGTAAAAACTTCAATATTTTCTGGATGGTCCTTTAAAGCAAAACGCACCGTTGCTCCTTCCGATCTTCCAATCCAATTGCGCTGCGTTTCTTTTAAAGAGTCTGCCCATTCGATATCATTCAATCCATCTAGCAATCGTTGCGCATATGCTGTTATACGCATGCTCCACTGCATCATTTTCTTTTGAATAACTGGATGTCCTCCCCTTTCAGAAAGACCCTCTTTTACCTCATCGTTGGCCAATACTGTCCCCAATGCTGGACACCAGTTTACCGTACTTTCTGCACGATATGCCAACCTATAATTGGAAAGAATTCTAGCTTTTTCTGTTGCATCAAAAGCTTTCCATTCTGCGGCTGTAAAGTTTTGTTCTTCTTCGCAAGCAGCATTTAAACCTTTGGTTCCTTTATTTTCGAATTGATTATGGAGTATATTTATATCAACTGCTTTGTTTTTGCCCTTGTTGTACCAAGAATTAAACAATTGCTTAAAAATCCACTGGGTCCATTTGTAATAACTTGGTTCGCAAGTGCGCACCTCCCTACTCCAATCAAAAGAAAAACCAATCTTATCTAATTGCTGGCGGTAACGTGCAATATTTGTTTCGGTAGTTACTGCAGGATGTTGACCTGTTTGGATGGCATATTGTTCTGCTGGCAATCCAAAAGCATCGTAGCCTCCTGGATGCAAAACATTAAACCCTTTATGTCTTTTGTAACGCGCATAAATATCAGAGGCAATATATCCCAATGGGTGACCAACATGTAAGCCTGCTCCAGATGGGTAAGGGAACATATCTAGCACATAATATTTTGGCTTTTTACTATCTTTTTCGGCCTGATAGGTTTTCTTATCAGCCCAAAATTGTTGCCATTTACTTTCTATTTCTTCGAAGCGATATTCCATTTAGTGCTTGATTTTTAAGGCGGCAAAGATACAAATTAGGGAATAACAGACAGGCATTAGTTGCTAGGAATTAAGATACAAAGAAATCTGTTTTATTGAATACTACATGCGATTTGTAAATAAAAAGCCGCTTGTCGATTTGCTCTATAGCATTTTCAACATGGCCTATTTTCTAAATATCAAATGTATCTGTCCTAATTCCTAACATTTCAACCCTACAAGCTTGTTCCTATTTCTTACTTTTAAGCCCTCATTTAGATTTGCATGAAAAAAATTCAGAATTACATCAACGGAGAACTTGTTGCTCCAAACGGAGGTCAATATTTAGACAATTACAATCCCGCAACAGGAAAGGTCTATTCTCTTGTTCCGGATAGCGGCTCTGAAGATGTACAACAGGCTGTTGATGCGGCAAAAGCAGCTTTCCCTAAATGGTCGAATACGCCCAAAGAAAAGCGCTCTGAAATTATGCTTAAGGTGGTTGCATTGATAGAAAATAACTTGCAAGTTTTGGCCGAAGCTGAAAGCAAAGACAATGGTAAGCCTGTGTGGCTAGCCAAAGCCATTGACATTCCTAGAGCGGCAAAGAATTTTAATTTTTACGCTACGGGTATTCTACACGAGCATAGCGAAAGCCATGCTATGGAGAGTGCTGCAATTAATTACACCCTAAGACAGCCTATTGGAATTGCGGGTTGTATTTCGCCTTGGAACTTACCCTTGTATTTGTTTACATGGAAAATTGCCCCAGCCCTTGCTTCGGGTAATTGTGTTGTTGCAAAACCATCGGAAGTAACTCCTATGACGGCTTTTTTACTTTCGGAACTTTGTATAGAGGCTGGTTTGCCTGCTGGAGTATTAAATATTGTTCATGGATTGGGGCATAAGGTTGGCGCTGCCATCGTTTCGAA
The DNA here is from genome assembly GCA_047625765.1 of Flavobacteriales bacterium. Classification (GTDB taxonomy): domain Bacteria; phylum Bacteroidota; class Bacteroidia; order Flavobacteriales; family JBLHRE01; genus JBLHRE01. The sequence continues at coordinate 6,602 of JBLHRE010000011.1, read as the reverse complement.
CAAAGATATTCCTGTAATTTCTTTTACTGGAGGAACTCAAACAGGTGCTGCAATTGCAGCAGAAGCTGCACCAAAATTTAAAAAACTAAGCCTTGAATTGGGTGGTAAAAACCCAAACATCATTTTTGCCGATTGTAAGTTCGATGATATGGTGGAAACAACTATCAAATCTTCTTTCTCTAATCAAGGTGAAATTTGTTTGTGTGGTTCTAGAATTATGGTGGAACGTCCGATTTACGAAAAATTTAAAACTGCTTTTATCGCTAAAGTAAAGGCTCTAAAAGTTGGAAACCCATCCAATGCTGACAGTAATTTGGGGGCCATTGTTTCTAAATCGCACATGGAAAAAATTCTTTCTTATGTGGCATTGGCTAAAGAAGAAGGTGGGACAATTTTAGCAGGAGGAAATCAATTGCACCTTGCAGGTGATTTAGCGAATGGTTATTTTATTGAGCCCACTGTTATCGAAGGTTTGGCACATGATTGCCGCACAAACTTGGAAGAGATTTTTGGCCCTGTTGTAACCATTATGCCTTTCGATACCGAAGAAGAAGCCTTGGAATACGCCAATGTCGTTCGTTATGGATTGTCTGCAACCGTATGGACCGAAAATCTGACTAGAGCACATAGTTTAGCGGCAAAACTACATGCAGGTATTGTTTGGGTTAACACTTGGTTACTCCGCGATTTAAGAACACCATTTGGTGGTGTTAAGGATTCGGGAATGGGAAGAGAAGGCGGCTTTGAGGCCTTGAGGTTTTTTACCGAGGAAAAGAACGTTTGTATTAAACTTTAAGACATTACAACTTGCATGGTTTGTACAAAGTCGTTAACCTGAACTGTGTAATTTATTTTCGGAGCGCTATTTTCTGATCACCTAGCAATAAATTCGTAGCCTCATCCATATTCAGATAAGACCTATACAGACCCATTGCGACTTGATGCAATTTTTCACAAAAGGCAAAACCAACGCCAAACCTTTACTTTCGCTAGTCTTAGCATTATTTGAATAGAAATAAAATAAGCGCTTAAAATTTCCAATTATGGGCATTTGTCCCAAAACACAAGCAAACAAAAACGCCCTTTGGTATTAATACCAAAGGGCGTCTATATTAAATTCTACGTGTTTCTAAACAATAGAAACTGTCAACACATCATCTTGCTTCTCTACCTTAGCAAGGTTAGACCCTGTTAATCCTTTAATGGCTTTGTCCCATTTTTTATTGGACAATTCAGATTGGGTTTTCAAATCTTCTAAAGGCATAGTATCATTCTTTGATAAGATTCCTAAAACCAATTTTTCATCATCGTTTAGCTCCAACTTAGCTTCCTTCTTTTCTGGTCGCATTTGCGGGAAAAACAACACATCTTGAATAGAGTTGCTATTGGTCATAATCATTGCCAAACGGTCAATTCCAATTCCCAAGCCAGATGTTGGAGGCATTCCATGATCTATAGCTGTCAAGAAATCCTCATCCAATATCATCGCTTCTTCATCGCCACGCTTGCCCAATTCCAACTGATCTTCGAATCGTTTACGCTGATCTATAGGGTCGTTTAACTCGGAATAAGCATTACAGATTTCCTTTCCATTACAAATCCCCTCAAAACGCTCTACCAATCCTGGCATAGTTCTATGCTTCTTAGCTAAAGGAGACATTTCTTCTGGATAATCTGTAATAAATGTTGGCTGAATCAATTTGCCTTCACACGTTTCTCCAAAGATCTCATCAATCAATTTCCCTCTTCCCATGGTATCATCAACAGGAACATCTAATTTCAAAGCCGTTGCACGCATTTCATATTCGTTCATTTCCGTAACGTTGATTCCCGTAAAATGCTCGATAGCTTCGTACATGGTGTAACGTTTCCAAGGTCTTTGGAAGTTGATGACATTCTCTCCTGCCTGTACTTCTGTAGTGCCATGTATGTCTAAAGCGATACGCTCTACCATCTCTTCTACCAAATCCATCATCCAATTGTAGTCTTTGTAAGCGACATACAATTCCATTTGGGTAAACTCTGGGTTGTGGAAACGACTCATCCCTTCGTTTCTAAAGTCTTTGGCAAACTCATAAACGCCATCAAAACCACCAACAATCAACTTTTTTAAATACAACTCATTTGCAATACGCAAATACAAGGTCATATCTAATGTGTTGTGATGTGTTTTGAAGGGTCTTGCTGCTGCACCACCATAAATAGGCTGAAGCACGGGAGTCTCAACTTCCAAATACCCTTTAAGATTTAAAAACTGACGCATAGAATTGGTCAGTTTTGTACGTTTCTCAAAAGTTTCTTTTACAGAAGGATTTACAATTAAATCTAGGTAACGCTGGCGGTATCTTTGCTCAGCATTTGTAAATCCATCATGCACTTTACCTTCAGCATCGGTTTTAACAACAGGAAGTGGTTTTATGCTTTTGGTTAACAATTTCAACTCGGTTACATGTATTGAAATTTCGCCTACTTGTGTTCTAAAAACATAGCCTTTAAGACCAATAATATCACCAATGTCCAAAAGTTTCTTGAACACAGTATTGTACATGGTTTTATCTTCTCCCGGACAAATTTCATCTCTATTTACATAAATCTGAATTCTTCCCGATGAATCTTGAATTTCAGCAAATGATGCAGAACCCATTATTCGTCTGCCCATTATTCTACCTGCAATGCTGATATTTTCGAACCTTAACTTCTCTTTTTCGTAGTTTTTATGGATATCTGAAGCCGATACATTCACTTCAAATTTATCCGCAGGGTACGGATCTATACCCAAATCTCGTAGTTTGGTCAGTGATTCTCTTCTGACAATTTCCTGTTCAGATAATTCTCTGCTCATTTTTCATTATTTTTGGCGAAGATATGATATTTGCACGTCCTATTATTTAAGGTAAATAGGTAATTATTGAGAAAGAAAAACACTGCATGGAGAAATTAATAGCAGCATTTCCAAGCCACTTGGAAACTGCAATGGAAATAGGACGTAAATCAAATTTTGCAGCCCCTAAAAATACCGTAAAAAACGTATTGATAATTGGTCTAGGCGGCTCTGGAATTGGCGGTAGCATTGTTACTCAGATCATCTCTGGAGAGATTTCCGTGCCTGTAAATTCTTTAAAAAGCTATTTCATTCCTAATTGGGTTGATGAAAATACCTTGGTAATATGTTGCTCTTATTCTGGAAACACAGAAGAGACTTTAATCGCTTTGGAGCAGGCTATAAAAAAAGGGGCTGAAGTTGCTGCAATTACTTCTGGCGGAACTTTATTAGATATTTGTAAAAAAAATAAGCTCAATCACATAGTCATACCTGGGGGTGAGCCTCCTCGTACGATGTTAGGTTTTTCTATGACCTCTTTGTTTTTTGTATTTGCCAATTACGGTCTTATCTCTAACAGGTTTATCACATCTTTCGAGCAAGCAATTACACTTATCAAAACTCAAAGTCAGGAAATTAAAGACGAGGCCAAAGCATTGGCTAAAAAATTGTTAGGAACTACACCTGTACTTTATGCCGCAAATCCTTACGAAGGTGTTCTGGTAAGATGGAGGCAGCAAATAAATGAAAATGCCAAAATGCTTTGTTGGCATCATGTGATTCCAGAAATGAATCACAATGAACTTGTTGGTTGGAGAGACAAAAACAATAATCTAGCGGTAGTTATTCTTAGAAACTCTGGAGATTATGAGCGTATTCAAAAACGCATAGAAATCAATAAAGAGATTATTAGCAAATACACTAGCAATATTACTGAGGTGTACTCTAAAGGAGATGATATGATAAGCAATTCTCTTTACCTCATTCATTTGGGAGATTGGTTGTCCTTATATCTCTCTGACATGAAAGAAATGGATCCAATAGAGGTAACAGTAATAGACTACTTAAAGTCTCAACTATCTAATTTTTAATGCGAAAAGTTGAATTTAGAGACCTTGGTGTAATTGACTATAAAGAAGCCTGGGATTATCAAGAAGAACTTTTTGAAGGAATTGTCCAACAAAAAACGTTTAACAGAAAAGCAGAGGATGCTGATAAAAAGCAAACCAAAAACTTTTTACTGTTTTGCGAACACCCACATGTTTATACTTTAGGTAAAAGCGGATCTGAAGAGCACTTATTAGTGAACAACGAACAGTTGAAAGCTGCTGGCGCTACTTATTATAAAATTAATAGAGGTGGTGACATAACCTATCATGGCCCGGGCCAATTGGTTGGTTACCCTATTTTTGATCTCGATAATTTCTTTACCGACATTCACAAATACCTTAGATATTTAGAAGAAGCTATAATTCTGACTTTAGCCGAATATGGAGTTGAATCTGGAAGAGTTGAAGGATCTACAGGTGTTTGGTTAGATGGAGAAAATCCTGCCAAGGCAAGAAAAATATGTGCAATGGGAGTTAGAGCCAGCCGTTGGGTAACCATGCATGGTTTTGCTTTTAACGTAAATGCTCATCTTGACTACTTTAGTAATATTGTTCCGTGTGGTATAAGCGACAAAGCCGTAACTTCTTTGGATAAGGAATTGGGCCATTCTGTTGACATGGAAGAGGTGAAAAAGAAAGTAAAAAAGAACTTGCTGCAAGTATTTGACTTTAGCTGGGAATAGTAGCTTGGTTTTGCTACTTTTAAAAAAGGCAAAATCCCTATTATGAAAATCTTAAAACGCTTTCTACAATTTCTTTTAATTATTATTGCCCTTGCTGTTTCTGGCCTGTACATTAGCGGAAATGGATACCTCGTAAAAGGAATTAGGTGCACCTATCTTAGAGGTGAAACTTCTGCCACAATAGACGACTATCAATTTTTCGCTCACAGAGAGATTGAATCGACCAAAGAAATACCTTGGCAAGAAGGCAACGATTACAATACAATAGCTTTATCAGGTAGATTTTCAAACGCCTTAGAGGAATATGAATCGGTTGCCTTATTGGTAATTCAAGGCGATAGTATACGACAAGAACACTATTGGGATGGTTATGGACCACATAGCTTATCTAATTCCTTTTCTATGGCAAAAAGCATTGTTAGTATGCTTACGGTAATTGCTATTCAAGAAGGAAAAATAAAATCTTTAAATCAGAAGGTTTCGGATTTTATTCCTGAACTAAAAGGAGAATACGCCAAAGACTTAGAGGTTGAACATTTGCTTAGAATGTGTTCTGGGCTAGATTGGACAGAACACTATACCAGCCCATTTTCTGTAACAGCTAAGGCTTACTATACTCGAAACTTAGAAAAATTAATTCTACAACAAGAGATAACGGCTCCTCCTGGAGAAAAATTCGTCTATAAAAGTGGCAACACCCAACTTATGGCTTTGGTTTTAGAAAGGGCTACTGGAGTTAAAATTGGAGCATATACCTCACAAAAATTATGGACACCTCTTGGCGCTGGTAATACTGCTCTTTGGACTCTAGACAGAGAACATGGGACAGAAAAAGCCTACTGTTGTTTCAATTCTAATGCTAGAGATTTTGCTCGATTTGGTCAGTTGTATTTAGATTCTGGGAATTTTGCAGGCACACAAATTATTGATTCAATGTGGATTACAGAATCAACGAGGCCCACGAGTACCAAAACTGGCATAACAGATTATTACGGCCTTTCTTGGTGGTTGGCGCCTCAGTTTGATACTCCTATTTATTATATGCGAGGGGTTTTTGGACAATATGTTATTGTTATTCCTGAGCTAGACTTGGTTGCTGTAAGATTAGGACATAAAAGATCTTCGGTGGTTGTAAACGAGCATCGCGTAGACCTTATTACCTATGTCGAAGAACTATTAAAGGCTTATAAATGAAAGAAAATTCTTTAGGAGACATCTTGTTTCTGGATATCGAAACCGTATCGGGTAAAGCAAAATTCGGAGATCTATCAGAAGAATTCCAGGCCTTGTGGACTGACAAAACAAAGTTTCAACGTAAAGATGAAGTAAGCGCAGAAGAATTCTATAAAGAGAGAGGCGGAATTATGGCTGAGTTTTCTAAAATTGTATGCATTTCTGTGGCCTTTATTTATCAAAGCGAAGATGGTTTAGCCTTAAAAACAAAATCCTTTTTTAATGACGATGAGCAAGTTTTACTATCAGAATTTGCAGAATTATTAAGTCATTCCTATTCAAAGCCTTGGTCTAGACTCTGCGCCCATAATGGCAAAGAGTTCGATTTTCCGGTTTTGGCTAGACGTTATTTGATTAACAAAATGGAATTGCCTCTTTGTTTGCAATTGGCTGGTAAAAAACCATGGGATATACCACATATTGACACCATGGAGTTGTGGAAGTTTGGAGACTACAAACACTATACTTCCTTAAAGTTGTTATGTGCTGTTTTTGGCATTCCTTCTCCTAAAGACGATATTGATGGTAGCATGGTAAGCCCTACTTATTGGATAGAAAATGACCTGCCTAGAATCGTGAAATATTGTGAAAAAGACACCGTATCCTTAGCACAAGTATATTTATCGATGCAAGGAAAAGACCTTATTCCCCAAGAACAAATTTACTTTAGTAATTTATGATTGCCAAGAAATTAAAGCTTCACCTAATTCAGTTCGACACTATTTGGAAAGACGCAGCAAAGAATTGTACTGAAAT